>JAPKEY010000104.1 GCA_028821815.1 Candidatus Poseidoniales archaeon
CGTGAATTGCTCTGGTTTGATGATGCCCCATCGCATAGTCATACGATCATAGGTTGGATCGGTACCATCGGTGCAAAGATGCGTGGCATTCGGGTTGAGTTCACACTCTGCTGCAATGTACAATTCTGGAATGCTTGGAGGAATCTCTGGAATGATGCCAGCTGCAGGTATCCCATGTACTATCAAAAATCCATACAAAAATTGTAGGCATCCTCGCGATGAAACGTCGGGCAGCCCTGTCATGGAAAGACGTTCACAATTGACTCCGTTTCCGGGCATAGATTCATTCCAACCGGCGCGGATAAATGGCTCTGAATTGGATGCCAAACTTCCCATCGCCCAGTACACTAGTTCATCGATGGCATGCAATTCAATCTGGCCTGTAGGCAATCTTGTGAACCGATTTGGATCATCTGTGCCTTCAACATTCATATTGGTACGTAATTCACTGATTCCAGCGTAAACATCAGGATTGAGCATGTCACCTTCAATCAGTATCAACGCGGGTTCTCCCTCTGAACTAAATCTTTCATTAATGAGGAATACTGATTGTGCGATTTCTGCTTCTTCATCCATAAAATCCTCAATTTTGAAATCACCTTCAAGAGAGAGCATCACCGGGGTGGCAATGGCAGTCAAAATAATCGTCAAAACGAGAACGAAAGGAGCGGCCCAGGCTGAACCACCTGAGATGCGCGACAACCAATGTTTGGGTACCAGATACAATTGGTTTCCAGATTCTTCTTTGAGGCGGCCTCGATTCTGCATCCAATTATCGATATCGTATCGAATCAACGGTGCCCAAAGGCCAGTCAAAACAAATGCTGATGCAACGCCCAATGCGGCTTCAAGTCCGAAGGAACGCAATGCTGGGATACTAGATGTTAGATTGGCTGAGAAAGCGGCAATGGTCGTGAGGGATGTAAGCATAATGGCTCGACCCACGCGAGATAGACTGGTATGAACCGCTTCATCAGTTGTTTTTCCATTATTGCGTTCTTCCTTGTACCGATGAAGTGCATGTAAACTATCATCGATGCCTAGGGCTAAAATGAGAATGGGGAGTAGATTGCTAAACTGACTACGGCTGATGATTTTGACATCAAGTGTGCTTCCAAGAATCATGCCCCAACCGATCAATCCCTGCATCCACAATAAACTGAAGCCAAGTGTCGTGGCCACAATTGCAACATCTGAAACTCGACGTAAGCTGCCCCACAGTAAAATCAGAATACACATACACATCGTTGCTAGAAGAGTAATCGATTGTTGCAATTCACGATTGACCTCTATATTGATTCCAGTTGGGGGGGCAATGAGTGAAACCGACTGCTGATCTGTCACTCGAATACTCTGTTCAAGACTGAGCAATGCCCAATCTGCAGAACAAGAGCCCTCTCCTGATTCACTGCTCTTCTGACATTCTTCTGCTGTCAACTCTGGTGGGGTTGTATACAATTCAAGGCCATACCAAGTCATTGAACCTGGTTCTGAACGCGCATCGCCCCAAACAAAGGTATACCCTGAATTGATCATTTCTTCTTTATCCAATTGAATCAGGATCCATGTCGATGAAGCCGACCAGCGTCCAGGCATCCAAATCGCATTTGTAAAAGTGCCATCTTCACTAACCTGGCCATTGACTGGCCCGATTACCGGGCTATCTGAATCTGGAAGAAAAGCTCGATCGGTAGTCGTCCAGCGCAAGAATACACTGGGTTTAGCAAGAATCATGCGATTGGCTGCCAAGTCGATGTGAGATTGTGTCAAGTTTTCATCTCCAAATCGTAGACATTCCAATATGCCACAATCTGACCAATTCGTTAGAGGTTCAACGATATTGCCAAACGGATCTGTGGCTGAACGTGTCAACAATGAACGGTTGTCCATGAATGCTTCAAATTGCTCGAATAATGAGAGCGTCCCATTTGCACTCTCACCGGTCAATTCACTGACGATTGGGCGATAAAATTCTGCAAGAGGATTGGAGCGGGCAACCATAATTTTCTGCTCAAGTTCACGTAGGAATGTCAAATTAAAGATGCCCCCTTCGGGTATCCCTTCACCTGAAAATCCCTCTCCATCTCCTTGGAATGGTGCGATTTCTTGCGGAGTGGGTAAGGCCAATCGATCTGGATTTCCGTCAGCATCCGTATGTGGTGCTTGGTTGCCATTTTCAATAAATGATGGGTCTCTAATAGAAACCACAAAACCGACTGTTAATTCCTTGGATGAAAATTCGATATCAATGACATTCTCGGCATCCATTTCAGGGCTATCCATGTCATATGATTCAACATCGATTGGCGTCAATGTTTGCAACAATCCGGGAACCATAAGCACCGAAATAAAAATGATGGCAATATGAAATTTTGAACGGTTCAAAATCGCAAAATCGGCTACACTTGAGAAGTTCCTCATGGTGTCCGCCGGCCGTAGGCCGGAGAGACGGGTATAAGGGCGTGTCCATCACATGCCCGCGTCTCGAAGTGCTGCCAAAGCCACTTTCTGTGATGAGGTCAGAGACTCAGGTTCATCGAGTATGAATTCGATATCCAAATCAGCTCCTGCATAACCCATTTTTGGTAAACGTTTTCGGTCACCTATTCGGGTTGCTTCGGCAACTTTTACCGAAACTGTTTTGCCCACTGCTGTCACCACACGAACCTCACCTCCAAGCATGAGTGTTGAATATGGAACTGCGACTTCTTGGATGAGGTGCTCGCCCTCCCACCGACGGCCTTCTTCAGCATCAATCCGAAGTGTGACAGTCAAATCTCCAGGTTCACCCCTCGGATGTTCATTACCCATCTTTGGCAACTTGAGTTGCTGACCATGTTTGGCCCCCTTTGGAACATTCAATGTTAGGCGGGTTTTCTTACGTCGAACGCCAAGATTTGTGCAGTGGACACACCCCTTTGCACGACACTCAGAACAA
Organism: Candidatus Poseidoniales archaeon; assembly: GCA_028821815.1. Lineage (GTDB taxonomy): Archaea > Thermoplasmatota > Poseidoniia > Poseidoniales > Thalassarchaeaceae > MGIIb-P. The sequence continues at coordinate 2,939 of JAPKEY010000104.1, forward strand.
CGCACCAATCGATTGTGCGTGAACTGTACTTTACCCCCTTCCAATGCACGCTCAATATCAATATCGAGAGGGGCTGAAATATCGGCCCCTTTTGCTGCTTGAGCCGGAGCTGTACGCGGTTGTCCCGCAAACGGTGAAGCCTGGGGACGTCCACCCCCTCCCATGAACTGGCGGAGGAGGTCGTCTATACCCGTTCCACCCATGCCACCGGGCATTCCACCCGTGCCACCAAAAGCCTGTTTCATCTGTTGTTCCTCATCGAATTTCCGACGCTTTTCCGGTGTCTCCAACTTCTCCCATGCATTCTGAACAGCCTTGAATCGTTCCTCAGCAGCAGAATCATCTGGATTGCGATCAGGATGATACTGGCGCGCCAACTTTCGGAAGTTGCGCTTAATCTCTGCATGAGGGGCATCTTTGGAGACTCCAAGTGTGCGATAGGGGTCCGACATCAACCGTCCATCGAGGGAACTGATTTCAAGTTGAGGCAAGAACCCTGATGAAGGGCCGATTTTCTCAACCTTCCATGGCGGACGAGACGAGTGGGCTTGTTCGCTATACAGATTCTTGGCTCATCGATGTTGATGGGCGCCCACATCAAGGTGATTTTATCCTTCGACCTGATGGTGATTGGCTTCGAAGTATAGGTGACGAAGATGTAGAATTCCAAGTGGATGGGGACGGGCGTTTACTGACCAGAGCCTTCCAAAATTGGCATACCCATTTGGCAATGGTTCTGAACCGTTCGATGGGTGAAGGATTACCATTGATGCGATGGCTTGAAGAGAGTATTTTTCCGACTGAAAAGGGATTGACGCCTGAATTTGTTGAAATCGGTACCAAGGCTGCAGCTGCTGAACTCATCGCCACTGGAACCTCGTTTGCCTGTGACATGTATTATCACCCCGAAGTGGTTGGTGAAGTTCTCGCAGAGAGTGGCCTTCGCGGCATTGTTTGTGGACCTATCACCGATGGATTAACACCGAATTTCAGAGCAGGTTCAGGTGACGCTCTAAGGCACGTCGAAGGTTTGGTTCGCAATGGCTCATCAGCACCTGATCGGGTGACGTTTGGCATCGCAACACATTCAGTGTATTCTTGTACCGAAGAATTACTGAAAAAGGCTGCTGACGTGTCGAATGCGACCGGATGTACGCTGAGTATTCACACCTCTGAAACTCGACAAGAGGTTGCGGATTGCCATGCTGAACATGGTATGTACCCAATCGAATATTTGGACAGTATTGGCTATTTCCAAGAAGGTACTGTTTGTGCCCACTGCGGTTGGGTTACCAAGCGTGAAATGCGAATTCTTGCAGAGCATGATGTGCATGCTGTTCATTGTCCAGTCAGTAATCAAAAATTGGCTACTGGAGGAACGATGTCCTATCCAGCAATGATCGAAGCTGGTGTTGACGTTCGCTTGGGGACAGATGGTGCAGCGAGCAACAATGCCCTCGACATGCGAGCCGAAATGAAAGCAGCCAGTTTAATTCAACGACATGATCACTGGGATGCTACACTGTTGGATCCTGTTCAAACCTACGAATTGGGTGTACGGGGTTCGAAGGATTGGGTTGCTTGGAATCTCAACGATATCCGCATGCGACCTATTGGGCGGGATGGGCGAAGATTATTGGCGAATTTGATTTACAGTAATGGTAATTGTCTCGATATGTGGGTCGATGGACGCCCTCTACGCCGAGATGGAAAGACGCTTACAATCAACGAAAAACACGTATTTGAACAATTGGAAGATACTGTCCAAACGTACTATGCGAAAGTGTAGGTGAAGGCAATGAAGGGAACCGCACTCAGTTTGGTGATTCTCCTATTACTAACCTCACTCACAGGTTGCTTTGGTGAGGAAGAACCGGCTCCAATGCCTCCGTTAGAAGATATTAGACTCAATCACCTAACGATGAAAGGTACACATAATTCGTATCACGTCAAAACACCTGGTGTCTCAATACTCAATTCAGAGAACAACTACACCCACGCAGAACTCGATGTGCAGGCTGACAGATTGGGGGTCAGACAATTCGAACTTGATGTTCACTACATTCCGGGCATTGGTCTACGTGTATACCACACGACATTGGACCCCTCAACCAATTGTGATGGATTCTCAGGTTGCATGAATGTTCTTCTCAACTGGTCAAATGAAAATTCAAAGCACGCACCTCTATGGATATTTGTCGAACCGAAAAATTTGCCCATCGTTGTTGATGAACTGAATATATTGGAAATGATACAAGACGAAATTACTGCAACGTGGCCTTCGAATAAAACGATTACACCAGCTGATGTACAGGGTGGAGCAACAGATTTGCGTACAGCGATTACTACTGAAGGATGGCC
>JAPKEY010000105.1 GCA_028821815.1 Candidatus Poseidoniales archaeon
GAGCCTTGGTAAAGAATCGAGCATACAGAAGATGCATCACAGCGTGTTCAATTCCGCCGATGTAGAGATCTACGCCCCCTTCCATCCAATAATCTGCTTTTGTCTTGTCAAATGGGGCTGAATCATTCAGTGCATCCGCGAATCTTAGGAAATACCAAGAGGAATCATAGAAGGTATCCATAGTATCAGTTTCTCGTTTGGCTTTAGCCCCACAAGAGGGACAATTCGTATTGACAAACGCGTCGTGTTTGGCTAATGGATTTTCTGAAATCCCTTCAGTGAACACCACATCTAGCGGTAATTCAACTGGCAGATCAGTCTCCGGGACAGGGACAACTCCACAACTTTCGCAGTGGATGAATGGTATGGGTGTGCCCCAGAAGCGTTGCCGGCTGAGCAACCAGTCCTTGAGCCGGTACTGAATGGTGCCAGCCCCCATCCCCGCGCTCTCTAGGGCTTTGATGACAGCAGCTTTCGCCTCGTCACCGCACAATCCATCAAAACCGGAGCGACGCGAATTGACCATCCATCCCAATCCCTCAAAGGCACGACCAGTCACTTTTGGATCATTACCCTCATCTTCAGAGAGAACCTGAAGAATAGGGATATCATACTTCTTGGCAAAGTCATGGTCCCGCTGATCATGCCCAGGAACAGCCATCACAGCACCTGTTCCATAGGATGCGACAACAAAATTTCCAGCATAGATTGGCACGGCTTCACCAGTTAACGGATTTGTCGCGTAGCGACCCAAGAATACTCCTTTCTTGTCACGGAGCATATTGATCCGATCAAACTCAGAGATTTTGGCGCACTCATCGGCGAGTTCACGGTATGGTGCTTCATATTCCGTTCCAGAAACTAGACTTTCACAGAGAGGGTGTTCAGGTGCCAATGTGACAAATGTCACTCCAAAAATAGTATCAGGGCGGGTTGTGAATGCCTTGATGATCCCGTCACTATCAACAATCGGGAAGTGAATATCGGCGCCGTGTGAACGCCCAATCCAATTACGCTGCATTGCCTTGACATTCTCTGGGAATTCGATACTATCCAATGCATCTAACAATTCATCAGCATATTCAGTCATCTTGAGGAACCACTGAGCCATGTCTTTCTGTCGCACTTCACCAGAGCATCTCCAGCATCGATTGTTTTTGACCTGTTCATTGGCCAGAACAGTATCACAAGTATCACACCAATTCACGGGTGCTGTGCGCCGTTCGACCAAACCTCTTTCGTGGAATTTGAGAAAAATCCATTGATTCCAACGGTAATAGGTTGAATCACTGGTAGCCAGTTCTCTTCGCCAATCATAGGAAAATCCCATGCGGTTGAGATCGCTTCGTATACTCTCGATATTTGACCAAGTCACATCATGCGGATGGCCGCCGATTTTTTTTGCAGCATTTTCTGCTGGCATCCCAAATGAATCGTAGCCCATTGGATAGAGTACATTGTAGCCTGATAGACGACGAAAGCGAGCCATGCTATCGCCAATGCTGTAATTACGAACGTGACCCATGTGCATTTGGCCACTTGGATATGGGAACATCTCAAGGCAGTAAAATTTAGGTCGATTCAAATCAACTTCACTTTCGAATACTTTTGCATCATTCCACTCGGCCTGCCATCGTGCTTCGATTGCGGCAGAATCGTAGTCCATGATGACCTCTCCTCACGTGTGCGTGCACCGAAGGTGCACGTTTGGCCAATTGAGACAGCCTATTGAAGGAACCGCTAATGAAAGCCTCATTCAGTGGTAACGTCGTAGTCATTGCTGTTGACCAAGAAGATGGCTTCGCGGGTTAATTGGTATCGATATCGCATACCCACCTTTTCTCGTTCTACGAGACCGAACTTCTCCAGAGTACGCAGATGATGACTGACTAATTGTTGGCTAGCCTCAAGTCGAACTGCCAATTCTTTCTGACTTAGATTCACGATATCATTTTCAGTTGCATCTAGAAGTCGTAGAATCTTTCCTTGTAGGCTGTTGGGATCGGGCGTAAGTAAAGGAACGGGCAACTCATCTTCATTGAGTGTAGCTTGGATACTCGCCGGATAGAAGCGTACCAAGCGCCCATCTTTTCGTCTCCAAATTCTTTCTCCAGCCTGTAAGTTCTTGAGGTGATGAGTGAGTTGTCCATTGCTCATTCCAAGGGCACCCAATAATGCACGGAAATGAACACCCGGGTTAGCCGTTAGATAACCCATAATTCGACCACGTTGATATTCACCATCGTGTTCACCGGTTCGACGAACCATTCCGATGAGCCCAATACCAACTTGTAATGCTGGAATTCGAATCCATTCCGTATTGCCCAGATAAAGCAAGGTCATTAGAGAAAGTGATGTTGTTGCGACCACGGCAGCCGATGTTGGTGCATAGGTGATGATTTGATCAACAGCACTTGGAGGAGGGGATGCAGGGGTAACCGGTGCAATGATTTCTGGAGCAGTTTCAGTTTCATCCAAGGTTTGCAAGATGACGATTCCAGACCATACTGCACAATCACCCACCTGCTCAGCGTGACTTACCACGTAAGTACCACTTAGGCCCGGTGCTGGACTCCAATCTCTATCCTGATGATGCAAGATGAATCTATGTTCAATACCGATTGAATCAGTGAGTAACCAACATCCTTGGCTAGGTGTTGTAACATAATTCCAATCACCTGATAATATGACCTCGTTTCCTCTATCATCCTGATTTTCGTCAACCATATCTACAACATCATCATTCTCAGAATTTTGTTCGTATACATCGGAAAGGTGTGCACCATCGTATGTGTGTGCAATCTGGGTGATGAATACTGGTAACGAAGTAGTTCGTACCGATAGGTGCCAGGTACCCTGAGCCAATTCCACGCCATCTTCAACAAATGGCACTTCAATCGTAGGCCAAGTGAATCTTGATTGCGGTTCAATCGAAATCTCATGTCCGGCGAATCCATTACAGTCTTCAGCCCAAATCCTCACTGGAAGCTCTCCAGCCAATGCCAGTTGTAATTCTAGGGAGCAATCTGTTGGCCAGTAGAGGGTGAAATGCTCGAACCCAGTATTCTGAATTGTCAAGTCGAATGAAATCCGCTCTTCAAGCCCATCTGCTCCAAGCACAACTAGATTGTTTACGGTGAATTGAATGTTTGAAGTGTCCTGTTCATCGATTCCACAAGTGGGGTTGTCTCCACTATTCACGTGTAAAAACGCCTGAGTTGCGACCAGACCATGGTCGGGTTGACTCACTACAATTAGGTGAGCACCATTATCGATTTCGCAGCCATTGGAGCCTATGTAGTTCCAACTATCAGAGGTCAGTGTGTGTGTGGTTTGAGGCGCAATCTTTTGCTCTAATCCTGATGGTGGGCAAGAGCGATTTTCCCGGGTATTGTAGATAATTTCACCAGTTGATGAAATAATATGCATTTCGACGATACACGTATCCTCATACACCAACTTGGCAGGTGCATTTGTTGGGTTATCTAATGTGAAATACCAATTGAGTTGATCTCCAGAATCAATCGATACTGCAGGAGTTAAATTGGGAATAGGGTTGGTTGGAGTCCGCGTATACATCGTATCGACACCGGTAGTCGAACCATCAATACCTGCGAGTGTAAACGAAATGGTGTAATCGCCGTCGGCCGCATCTTCAAAGTTCCATTCGGTCCAACCGAGATGCACCTTCTCCCCTGCAGCGATTGAACCACTACCACAAGGGATTGATGTCAGCACGTTTGTTTGTACTCGGCAATTTTCATCGAAGGGGATGTCAATTGTACTCTTACCTGAATTTACTAAAGCGAGATGAACCATAGCTGGCATTGCTGAAGTGTGCCCAAATTGTTCACCAATGGTTTCTGAAAGAACCGCTTCAAGGTAGAGATTTTGAGGCATCTCGATGGCACGGTGAAGAATGATTGCATCCGTGTTTATGAGATTTGATTCAGGTTGTGTAAATGCAAGTTCAATTTCACCACTGGGTGCATCACTCCAATCCCAGGTCCAAGTAGATAGAATGCGCTCTTGACCTGGTTGAATCATCATAGCACGACTTTGAGTTGGGCAAATTCGCTCATCGTCAAGATCGAGTTGCCATGCACCGTTTGTAAGGATTAAATCAAATGGACAAGCAGGGTTGTAAGTCAACTCTCTTGCATTTTCAGCATGATTTTTTACCCGCAATGTAACTTCTAGATCTGATGAATCCGAAAAATACAATCCATTGTCTGGTACATCGATTTCGATTTGTAATTCAAGTCCATTCTCGGCGGGTTCAGCGACAGCCAGTGGCGCGAGAACCATCAAAATCAGCAAAGCCGCAAGAGATGCCGGCCTGATGTTGATTCCCCTCAGCATGCGCTCCGCCTCAAATCGTCAGTATCGCCCTCCCGTTTGAAACCATTGGCGCCCCCTTAGGGGGGCGAATGAGACGCCGAACTATTGATTGCCTGTCACTCGATGGGCAATCATGGCACTCGGTAGTGGTGAATTCAACGTCTCCAAAGGAGACGATGGAGTCGAGATATGGGTAACGCAAATGGGTCCTTGGTCAAATATGAATACCGCATTTATAGATCGTGAAAATGGTGTGGTTGCTATTGTTGACCCCTATGATGGAGTCGGTTGGCTCAAGGCACTAAATAACGAAGATTTAGAGCCCACACACATTCTTCTGACACATACACACAAAGATCACACCGCCGGTGTCAAAGCCATTCGGAAAGCACACCCTGAAATTGAAGTATGGGGGCATGAAGAATCAGTATCACCCAGTCTTCTCGGCCGCATCTTTTTTCGAAGAACTGATTTTACACATATTTGGAATCATGAACCGAACGAAGTAACAGTGTGGAACTGCGGTTTAATTGAACTCTCAGTTATTCATTCTCCGGGACATTCTCCAGGCCATGTAACTCTTCATGGACATCGCGTCTATGTTGCAGGCGATCTACTGTTTACAATGCGCTCAGGCCGGGTAGATTTACCCGGTTCAGATCCAGCTGCACAATGGCGAAGTTTGGCCATGGCAAAAACAGTCTTGCGAAGTCTTCCAGGTGACTGGCGCCTTATCCCCGGCCATCGATATGATTGGATTGATGGAACAACCCCTGATTGGGTCACAATTGAGCAAGCATTAGAACATAATCTATCGCTGAATGCACCGAATATCGAAGCATTCGACGCGTTATCATTCAATCGATTCGACGATGAATTATCTGTTTAATCTAAGAGATCATCTAAACTCGGTAGAGATGCATTTTCTACGGCTTCTTGTTC
>JAPKEY010000008.1 GCA_028821815.1 Candidatus Poseidoniales archaeon
CACACACGTTATTATCATCTGAAAGTGAGCCATCTGCACAGATGGTCAGGACATTCACATCCTCGCTTAGCATGTACACACTCGCACTGGTTTCATTGAATGTTTCAGTTTGCACTTGATTCAAACTATCTTGGACATTATCGAACACATCGGTAACTTGGACTGGAACGGAGTTTCCATATTGATCAAACCCTTCAATGTCGATGGTCACAATCGCTTGCTGGTCAACGGTCAGAGTTGTACCAGATATGACACCAGGTGAACTGGCAATGGCTTCAAGTCGGTGTAATTGTCCATAATCAACGGTGATGTTCCACGTACCCGAACAGGTCCCACATGCACCCGCACTGTACATCAATTCGTAGCCTTGGTTGATATGACCATCAAATCTGTAATTTCCAATATCCACGAGAGGATTGGTATCTGCATCTGCAATATCACCTTGAGTAAACCCATCTGTGCTACTACTCCATGAAACCATGGGAGTCCGATACTGATTTCCATCCGCATCTGCTACCCAAATCTCGACAATCGGGAATTCGCCAGCAGTGATGTGGGTTTGGGCTTGGACGACAATGTCTCCAGATTCATCGAATGTCGAGTAGGCTTTGTGCCAAACATTGGCAACTTGCCCGACTGTGACGGTCACAATCGACATCGATTGGACATTGTTTTCTCCAGCCGCACAAATTGTGTATTCACCAACAGTTGTGGCATCCCACACATAATTGGCATCACGCATGGCGATTGAAATATCAGTCCAACCAAGTACTGTTGCCGAACAGGTCTGAGGTGCATTTTCATTGGTGGAATCCCACTGTAGCCATTGGATCGGATCTTCAAGTAAATCGTTGCCATGTCCATCACGTGCATCTGGACTCAAATCAAAGGTGTCATCTGCGGTGATTGTGCTATCATCAGATATTGCAATTGAGTTTAGTGCGCCAGCTGTAACAGTGAATGTTGCATCATTGAATACAGATTGTTCACCTACCCCTGGTACACTGAACACATACAGGACATTGATTGTCCAATCACCCACGAGAACCGCTTCAAATATTGCGGATGTGCCCTGAGGTGTCAACCACTCCGATGCACTGGAAGAGGCAGTTGTCCACGTCGCAGAAACACTCCATTCGTTACCATCTGCGTCAGCTGTAAAGGCTGAGAGGGTGCCCGTATCTTGCCCACTCGTCAGATTGAAGTTGTTGCTCGGTGAACGAGCTTCAATGGTGACCGGTAAACCGTGGTCAACAGCCATTGGAATCACAACATCAAATCCTTCGAGAGATGCCTTAACCCAAGATGAACCCTGATTGGATGCATCCCAAGTTGTTGGCGAACCCGTATTGATGAGTCCGTTGAGCCAAGTCCATCCATTGATGGATAAATCAATTGATTCCCGATTGCCCTGAACATCAATTCGGACAACATTCAATGTTACAGTATCATCAGCAGTCAATGAAATGCTGTCTAGAGTTGGTGAACTCGTGACAATGATGGTACCGGTCGGTCCAATCGCTGTCACTTCCAATTCCGCAATGTCACCATAAGTAACATCGATTGTACTACCACTGTAAACGCCTAAGTCACTGTTTACCCATATGTTCCAAGTTCCAATATGATCACCTGTGAACGCACCAGTGGCATTGTCCATTGCCCCGTTTTCGGCACCCCATGTCAGGGTCCCTGATGAACTACGATCTTTTTGGTTACCCTTTTGATCGTAAATCTCGATATCCAATGCTGTTGTATTTCCAGCCTCAACCATACTGTCTCCAGTGATGATGAAGTATGACGGAGCTCCTGTATTGACTGTGATTTCAATGGATACTGATTGTGAACCCCAAGTGACGTTCATCCACTGTGTACCCGCAGTCCACGGTAACCAACTGACTGTACCCGCTGGTGTAGTGACTGAATAATCCATGCTAGACGGATTGTAGATTACACCTTGTGAGAATGTGCCATTGGTAATGGTAATCGTAATGAGTTCACCCGGTACAACGTTTGCATTAGCATCAAGAACTGCAAGCATGTTCATGTCGAACGTATCATCAGCAGTCAGCGAGATGGACAAAGGCACGACGACAAGGATGGTTGGCGTACCAGCAGTGACTGTGATGTTGACAGATTCAACAACTTGGCCATATGCGGCAGAAATGGTTACAATGCCAGATTGATCAGGTGTGAAAAATCCACTTGCATCAATAGATCCACCTGTACTGGACCAAATGACATCGCCTGCAAGTGTATTGGCACTAGCATCCAGCAATGAACCCGAGAATTGGACACCAGTGTCCGCATCCGTGGTAGTTGGGCCCGACAAACTGATTGAATCAACGAGGGTGTAGTTGTAATGCAGCATTGGTTTGTTCGATGAAACCGACTCACTGGTCTTGATATCAATCAGCATGTGGCCAGCATTTGGTACACCCATGATGACAATGGATACTGTGCCGTTCATGGTCGTCATGGCATCACTCACATCGAAGTATAGCCAGCCACCGACAAAGTTGTTCAGTACACGTACAGTGTCCAATGGTGTTGCAAGGTAATCTGCACCTGATTGAAGGCCGTAAGCAGTCCAATTGGTACCTGTTGCTGCTGAATTCCAAGTTGCGCCACTCTCCTCATAATTTGGATTGATGAGAGCATATGCAGTCAGATCCAGATAATTTGCAGTTGCGTACTCGCTGATTCCATCAGAATATATCGACAATTGCGCTGAGTGTGTATTTACAGGCAATTGGCCGAGAGGGCCCATTTGTCCCATATCGATTTCGTACAGGCCATAGCAGCGGTTGCTCGCTGCTGAATCACAGCCAGTTCCAATGTGCAGGGTATCACTTGCCCCGTGGCCTGTATCAATTGCACCTTCACTCATGTAAGTGTCCCAAATGGGAACATGACCAAGAGTTTCAATATCAGAACCCTCTTGGATTTCAATACTGTAAACGTGATTTCCTTGGTAGGTGATATCTGGATTTCCGATGCCGAATGTCCACGGAACCGATCTCGGACCAGGAACTGAACCATTCAATGCCTGAACAGACCATGTGTAAATCTCACCAGTTTCCATATCGAAGTCTGGTGTCCATGTTGATGCCGTTGCTGCCGTTGCACCGAGGTTGAATCCAGAATTACTGTTTGAGTCCCAAGAACTGTAGGTCTGTGAGCCGCTTGCATTGCTGAGAATCAGAACATAGCCAGTTGCATCACCGAGGGTATCCCATGACAATACTGGGCGTGGTTCGATGCCCAGAGTGTATTGACCGACACTGTACACGACTTCCAATTGCTCAGGTGAGTTGAGTGATACCTGAGCAGGTGAGGATGCGTTGTTTGGATTGTCAACATAATCAACCACAAGTTCTGGTGCATAATCGCCTGAGCCTTCAGCCGAATTGAAGTAAACAGTTCCACCCCAACCGGTCTCCAACCCCATATTCATCATCCCGTTCCCTGCCCATGCAGTTCGCGCGATACTGGTGACATCCCATTCGTACCAAACGCCAGAAGTAGTGCTGGTCGATGTCATCGAGGAGGATGCTGTCGAATTACACTGTGTGTTTGGATTGTAATTGTTCTAAGATACTGTCGATTCAGTGAATCCGCCGCAATCGTGGATAGCAATGCTATGTGCACCATTACCTGCAACACTGACAACATACATTCGCAGTGTAACTGCAGTCGGTAACATGGTTGCTGGATAAGGATACTCAGCCAAATCAATTGAGACCAAACCAACTGCATCATGCGCAGAATCTGCTGGATCTAAACCAACAGCAATTGTTGTCCATGAACCATAATTCGTTGTTTGTCCAAAAGTATTGGATGTCACATATGAATCAGGCATTGAAGGCAATAGGCCAGAATCTTCGAACACAGCACCACGCTGCATTGTCACGGTGTAATTTCCAGCACCATCATCACTGCCTTGCTCTTCAGGAACACGTGTTTGGAATGGAGCGGACCAATTGCTGTAAACGCCGTCTTGAATCGCGCGAATTCGCAGATGGTTCCAATGATCACCTTGCGCTTCACTCGCAGGATTGTTCAATGTGAGATTCGCTAAATCGAATGTGCTATTCAGCCATGTTGATGAATCACTTGAATCAATCAACCCTGTGTCTTCCGTGAATCGATCATTGGTCGCATATTGAACCTGCCAAGAATCAATCGTACTGGAGGATGGATGGGTCCATACGTTGGAGAGGGGGTCCTGTGGAGACGGTCTCAATGCACTGGAATCCCAAGCGGTGAATGGACTGTTGGAGGTCAACCAAGAATCCCAAGAAGGTGCTGCAGTCATTGATTGATTGCCTGCACGATAGGTGATGTTGAGCATGGGTCTGAACGATTGATAGACGCCTGTTGCATCCTCTTGGATGAATGAGTGTCGAGCGAAGAGGTTGGAATCTTCAGAAGCGAATAGCAGATTGAGAACATCTGAACCACTGTTGCGCGCGTACTGCATCAGATGTGTGACATTCCACGAATACCAGCCGTTGCTGGTCACATCGGTTGTACCGATGGGCATATCCACATCGTTTGCACCATTTGCACCAGAGACCTGCCAGGAGTTGTTGGTGGTACAAGAATTCCAAGTGACGTTAGCTTCAACCCAAGAGCAGTGCACATTGGAGACTGAGATGGGAGTGTTATAGTTGCTAGAGCCACCGATTCGATACATCTCAACATGTGCGTCAAGGACCTGCCATGGATTGTTGTCCATGATGGGTACGTTGGAAACATCAAATCGCAATAGTGAACGGGATTCGTGTCCTGCATTCGTACATGCAGGACCTCCATTGGAGAGGCCGATGTTCAAGTTATTTGCAGTATTACCATATGCTGAATTCGGATTGCATGAATCGATGTATGCGCCTTGAGAAACATCGTAAATATTGGTCGTGGAATAGGCATTCCCATTCGACAAAGCGGCCCAATAATCAGTGCTATTAATTGCACCACCGATGTCATTCGGTACGATGAAGTCTTCAACCGCTGAACGCGGACCAAGCATGCCATCCTGAATCGGCTGAATCATCCAAGAATATTTCTCATTTTGATCTAAGATAAAGGCGGTGTCCGACATCGTCATATTTGTCATATCAAAACTGCAGGTTGTGCAGGTTCGACTGTCAACAACTTCCACTCCACCCCATGGGCCATCGAAAGCATCGTAAACGAACATACGCCAATCCGTGACATTGGAAGCCGATGTGTGATTCCAAGATGCAGTGGGACTGTCATCGGCTGACATTGCAGGGAAATCCCACAGAATATCGTCATTTGCCGGGGATACAATGGTCGCAGCCTGTGAAGGTACTGTTCCAGTCCCACTCGTCCATTTGAGTTGAATCTCAGGTTCGTTCGCATCGAACTGTGTCTCAGTGCTTGCCAGAACAATCTGGTCTGTAGAGAATTGGTCTACACTCAACATCAGACCGACACTGTCGTCTCCACGTGCAATCGCAGCCTGAACAATCTCAGTGATGTCCATGTTCATGCGGCTACTGGAAGCTGGTTCAAATGCGATATCGACCCAATCGGAACGATCCATGAGGCCATAACCGCCCAATGAACTCCAATTCGTTGAACCATCATAGGTTCGACCTGTGGCCAGTTCGTTCCAATCCTTCAGAGTTTCATAGACTGCAATATTGGGTGCGCTTGAATTGTTTGTCGATACTTGGAAATCGATGGATGCACCAATCAAGCGTGCACCAGTAGGATGAGGTAAAGCGCCTAGACCATCGATTGGGATTTCAATCAACGCACTCGACCAACCTGAAATGAAAAGCGTATCGTCATCCGCATGAGTGTCATTGCGGGCTGCAGATGTCCAAGAAATCCAGGTGTCAGTGAACAGAGGCATACTTCCATCCGATAGGATATCGCCATGGCCCATGTCCACCTGATAGGTCGAAGAATCAATCTGAGTCACGTCAAGATCGGGAATCACAAAACTGGTGCCTGCTGACCACAAGCCAATTTGGCCACTCGCTGAAATTCCACGGGCACGCCAGTAGAATTCCTCACCAGCACTGAGGTCATTTGCGAATGTGAACGATGTCCCACTAAAGGAACTCGTGTCAATCCACGAAGAGAAGGTCAACAGGGTACTGGAACTGAAACTGTTGTCCCCGTCCACCTGTACCTGCCATGCATTTGCCGCTGTTACACCGGTTTCATTCCAAGCGAGTGTTGGAGTTTGATCTACGGCGAAGGTGTAATCTCCACTGAGTATCCAATCACCATTGGCAGGTGACATGTCAATCGGTACATTGGGTGCTGCATTGGAGCCGTTTGTGTATACAATGATCAATTCAGGCATTGAGCCACTACCGCGGTCATAGAATGATACTGCTTGCCAACTCTCTGAAGTCAATATGAAATCAACTTGCGAATCGGTACGCATTGCACTTTGAACAGCAGCGGTAACATTCCACTCATACCATGTGTTGTCGGCATCAATATCGGTGGTGTCAAGCGCTTGCACGCGCTCACTTCCACTGGCACCGGGAGCATTCCAAGGAGTCACGCTATCGGTCGTGTTCCAAGTAGCATAACCTTCCTTCCAATCGTGTTCACTGCTCTCGTACATCGTCATTGGAATGGCAAATGCGCCGATGCCGGATTGTTGGAGCGTGCGTATGCGCATCGTCGCTGAAACGATGGCCAAACCATCGGGCATGACGTGGTTGCTCAAATCGCAACCAACAAGCGCGACTTGGGTGTTAGAAAGTGATAGATCCTGTCCATCGAGGTTCATGTTAGATGCGAGGCCACCTTCTAGTGTGAGATCGCCACAATATGGCATCTCCTGAGTGCTCTGACTCGTACCATTACCGTGTCGATAGCGTAGTTCATGCTCGCCACCACCCAAACTGGTCGAATTGATTTCAGAGATGAAGAGTTTCGTGTTCGACCATGGACCCTGTTCATCATCTTCCACCATTAACAAGCGCCATGCATAGGATTGAGCCCAATCCAAATTCCAAGAGCCGGGGATTTCAAATTCGCCGTTTGTCAAATCAAATCCGCCATTCTCGCGACTATCGAGTCGAATGGGGATAGAATGACCCAAGCCACCCGAGGTCTCATACAACTCGATGATGACCTCAGCGGGATCGCCATTGCTTTGTGTCGCGACAGAAGGGTCCCAAGTCAGAGTTGGAGTAGTTGTACTCTGCAGTTCCCAATTGACAATCTCCCAAGCAGCACTGTTCATCATGGGTGTAACATTGGAAGGTGAGGATGTGGCAGTACCGTCACCCCACGAGTATCGGATGTCGAGATGTGGACGATATGAAAATGGTTCGTCACCTGTAGCGATTTCGATTTCTTCCCCTGCCAAACCTTCAGCCTTGATCAAAAAGTCCATGTCACCACTGTGACCATTGTGCAGGTAGGCTTGCACAAACGATGTGGCATCAAAGGTTAGTGTAGCTGTCCCGGTTTGATTTCCGTTTACCGTTCCAAGTATTGAATTTTCAACAATGTTGTCTTCACCGCCATAAGCCCAAGTGACACCATTGCTACGGTTTGCATAATCAAGTTCACTGAAAACGTGACCTGTGTTTGAATCCACCATCCAAGCAGAAATCATGGGTTCGCCAGTTCGATCGGTACGACGCAAATTCAGCGTAGCCTCATGGATTGTAACATTGTCATCGATAGGAACCGTTTCCATATTGACACGAATGAATGAATGCATGTTTCCTTCACTTGAATCATTGGAATGACCGATTCGCATGCGATAATCATCATTCCCATTGTAAGATGTATTGCCGTCCATAACCCATGTGTCGTGAACGGTTCCAAACCCAAGATTTATCGTGTCGTTACTGAGTACAATTTCAGCTTGACCCTGTCCGTTAAGACTGCCTACCTCAGCTGGAAGACCAAAGTATCCACTCACCCAGGGGCCTAGAATGGAGTTGTTTGCTGAACGCATTCTGAAGTAAACCCATGTTCCATTAACAAGACTTGAACAAGTAGGTGTACATTCAAATTCTCCATTCGACATTGAGAAATCACTTGAATCATCCCATGAATTCCATCGTTCGTCGCCAATAGATCGGAAATCATCGTTCATAGAAAATTGAATTTCAATGTGACTGGATGAAAGGTTTGTCCAAGAAATCGTCGGACTGTAGTCTGGCACGATTAACAATTGAGAAGTATCGGCAACAATTTCACCATCCTCTGGGCCATCAATCAGTACGCTTCCCTGAGAGGGTGCTGCACCTAGAGTGTATTCGAAATCAATCGAAGGAGCATCACCTGAAGCACCCTCACTCGAGGTGCAGTAAACAGGCATTCCAACACCAGAAATCACGATGCTCATGTTGGATTCTCCATCACGCAATGCATCCTGTACCAACGATGTCAAATTCAAACTGAAGGTTTCCACACTGGAGACATATTCTGCACTTCCTGGTTCCCACTGGCCGCGATCTGTGCCGACACCTTCAACGCCACTAACATTCCATGATGTCCCAGTATCACTGAGATTGTAGGTTGCATTGGCTTCATCAAATTCAGTCAACAATCGAGCCGGATAAAGAGAGGTGTCTCCTGTACTCAACTGTGAGACCTTGCGGCATCTCAAATCAAGAGTGGCTTCGCTCACAATCGCTGTTGTGGGCAAAACTCCACCGTCATTGAGTGTCAACGGGAAATTCGCTAAAATCCTGGCATTTGTGAATACGGGGAAATCCCCGACCAAGAGGTTTTGCGCACTTCCATAGTTGTTCGATGGTTGGCTTGAATTGGTTTGTGTGTCAGTTGACAGCGTATCACTCGCTGTCAAAAATCGTGCCACTGGAGCCTCATCCAAGGTCGTGTCATTGTCAATTATCTGTATCCATGTGCTGAATAGCATCAAGCTCACCATCAGGATTGCACCTGTTGTTGAACTCCAGTTCATCTCTCTGCTCGTCATGGGCCTCAGACGAGGACGGTCCAATCTACTGTTAATGAGTTGCGGTTCATCGACCATACTACGTATGGTCTATGTTAGCGTGGTTCACAGGGCAATATATGGATGGGATAGGTTCATTGAGGCCCGTCGGAAACGACGCCTCGGTTCCGATGTCAAAGATGTGGGTGGAGAAGCATCGACCACAGACAGTTCGCGATATTCGGGGCCAAGCAGCCACTGTCGAGCGCTTGGCCGCCTATGGTGAAGGTAAGACGTTTCCACACCTACTTTTTGCAGGCCCACCGGGCACTGGAAAGACAACTGCTGCGTTGGCTTTGTGTTCTGATGTGTTCGGTGGAAAATCAAGTGATAATCTCTTGGAAATGAATGCCAGCGATGAGAGAAAACTCGAGAGCATTCGAACCAAGGTCAAACAATTCGCGCGCACCAGTCCACTAGGTGCTGATTTCAAAGTCATATTTCTCGATGAAGCTGATGCACTCACAGCGGATGCACAGGGTGCCCTCAGGCGCATCATGGAACAGTACGCTGAAACGTGTCGTTTCATTCTGTCCTGTAACTATTCTTCAAAAATAATTGAACCGATTCAATCTCGCTGTGCAGTATTCCGCTTTCGGCCACTCGCTGATGATCAAGTACGCATGCAAATTCAAGCCGTTGCTGCGGCTGAGGGAATTGACTTGGATGAGGATGCTTGTGAAGCCATAGTTCACGTGAGTTTGGGTGACCTCAGACGTGCCATTACAGCATTGCAGGTCAGCGCTAGTTTGGATACGCACGTCACGCGTGCACTCATTTACGAAACCACGGCGACTGCACCTCCTGAGGAATTGCATGGCTACCTTCTTGCTTGCAAAGAAGATGGGTTCCACCCTTCGCGCCGGCGCCTACGCTCAATCTTAGATCAATTCGGGCTGGCTGGAACAGATTTAGTGAATCAACTCCACAGGGCCCTGTATGATGCTGAATTCCTTACTGAAAATCAGAAACTCGAAATGACTGAAATGATGGCACTAATCGATTTCCGCCTCGTCGAAGGTGGTGGAGAAGCACTACAGCTCGACTCAATGACTGCCTCAATTTGTGCCAAACTATCTTCTTAATCATCCCCATGCAGGAGTGAGAAGGTCGGCGTGGTCACGTGTTGCATCCTCGCATAGTGCACTCGCTTTTTCTCGCAAACGAATCGTATGGGTATTCGATTCGATTCGTGTACGGCGTGAAGCACGGATCAAAGGTGCAAGTGGAGTCCAGCAAAGCAGATCCACCGTTACACCCATATTTCCTTGAATCACTCGATTTGCGAGTAATTCCATCATTTCTGTCAGTCGTTCCAATGTGTTATCGTTCAGCATGTTACATCCCTTTGTAGACTGGACAGGTAGGGCCGTCAGTCTACCTTCGTTCGCATGAGGGAGCAAGTGATTTGAAAGTGAAAGTGTAGCAGTTACCCGAATAATGGCGAAAGTGGATATCAAAGGGTAACCGTAAACCGGTAAGTGAAAACATCTTGCAACTCCCAGGGATCACCGCTTTGTGACAATGTAATTTTAATGGTGTAAGGTACGCCACTTGAAATCTCTAAATCTTCAGGGAATTCAATCAATATCGGTACATCTGTTGACTTACTTGTGACATCAGTTACATTGTCCGAATAATTATCCCAATTACCGTGCATTGAACCTGAAGACCCTGTCCAATTCATGGAATCACCCAACCAATTCAAGTCCACTCGAACCTGCACATCTGTGGCCTCAATGTTGTCCCTGACTGCAAACGCAAGACCCAATCTGCGCTCAGTGACATTCTCACTGACATCGAAATCTCCAATTGGATGATTCCACTCAGGGTCATCTAAATCGATGAGAATAGCATTGTTGGCAACTTCCGGAGGGGAAATGTCTGCCAAAGGTGGATTGACAAGAATGAAACAAACTGCAAGCCATGTAAATGTATAGAGGAAACTCGCTCGAAACCAATTCCCAAATGTATACCTATCTGCAAATTTACTCAACAGTGTACGATGCAAGGGGGGGATTGTCAAAATGAGGAGGAGGGGTAACGACCACAACACACTGGCTGGTTCATCCAGCGCTGGCATGAGGATGTATCGTATGATGAGACCAACAAGTACTGCATAAATGATCACCAACCACATTGATGCAGCATCTGCCTTCTCTTTCATGACGTGATCAACGGGGTCAAATGGCTCAGTGCCCACTTTCCCACCTGGCCTTTTTTTCTCACCATCCCGGCCACCGCGACGCTTGTCACTGGCCGCTGCTGCAGCCATTGCGGTGGATAGATCAACCATGGTCCTCACCCCTATGGGGTGCAAGGACGCCTATGATGGGTTCGGCACGACAGACTGAGCGTTGTCTTTGATGGACAGCGCTCCGCCCACGTCTGTATATGGTGCCGGGAACGGGGCTCGAACCCGTGACCTTCGGATGTCTCAGACATTTCGAGGTTAATCGCGCTCATCTTATTCCTTTGCAGGTGTCCTATGAGTCCGACGCGCCACCAACTACGCCACCCCGGCAACGGAGGCTTCGACCGAACTGCCGAATATGAGTATATCCATTCAAGCGGACCGTTCGGTTGAATAGATGTCTGGTTCCCCAGTACGCCATGGGTCACCCTGAGAGTGGTAACAGGGTACGCCTTACAGCGACCACACCCGAGGGCGCAGTCACACATGAAGGGATTTTGCTGGCACCGGCAGCAAGCGAACACCTGACTGTCAAATTGGACAATGGGTACAATGTGACCTTTGCAGAATCGGAAATTACAGAAATCTCAATAATCAGTGATGCAATCTTACCGGATGAAACTTTGAATTCGAACGTTCCCGAAGATCCAAATTTACCTGAAATTTGGATTATACATACAGGTGGGACAATTGCTTCGAAAGTCGATTATGTGACTGGTGCGGTGGCTGCACGATTTGAACCCGAGGAACTCCTCGATGCCATCCCCGAACTGGCAAAGCACGCCCGAATCCGAACGGTCAAATTAGGCAATATGTGGTCAGATGATATTCGCGCCCGCCATTGGAATGCAATGATGGTGGCGACCAAAGATGCATTTGATTCGGGTGCAGTGGGTGTAGTCATCACTCACGGCACTGATACGATGCACTATTCAGCGGCAGCAGCGGCTTTCGCATGGGCTGGAAATGGCGGGCGGCCACCAGGACGGATTGCGTTTACCGGTTCACAGCGCAGTAGTGACCGGGGTTCGACTGATGGTACTGAAAACCTCCTTGCAGCTGTACATTGGGCAGCACATGGTCCTGCTCCAACGGGTGAAAATGGGGATGCGAGTGTCATCATCATGCATGCCAATAGTAATGATGGGGCTTGTGCGATTATGCCCGGCTGCTCCACACGTAAATTCCATTCGAGTAAACGTGATGCATTCCAAGGAATCAATGCACAGCCCTTGGGGATGGTTTTGGTCGGCCGGAGTGGTGATTGTCAAATCGAGATGGAGGTGCGCACACCCACACGTGATGTTACGACTAAACCAACTTCCTTTGATGAAGGGAAGCGGATCCTACAACTTGTTGCAGGTGCCCACATGTACGCAGATCAAATTGAATTCGCTTCAAACTATGATGCAATATTATTCCATGGAACAGGTTTGGGGCACTTGCCTATCGAAGATTCAAACGGTGACAGTCCAGAGAACGTTGCAATGCGCAAAGCAGTAGCTGATTATTGTACGAACGGTGGGATTGCTGTGATGGTTACACAATGTATCCACGGTCCGATTCACATGGATGTTTACAACAAGGGTCGAGAACAACAGGAACTGGGTATCCTTGGAAATCACGCTACAACTGGACCTGATGCTGCACTGGTCAAGTTGCATTTCTTACTCTCCACAAACCAAGATGTACAAGCGGGTTGGGGTGCTGATTTATGTGGTGAGAATGGGTCTTCAATTTTCAATTGATATTTTGATTTCCCAATTGGAATATTATAATTTTATCAACCGCTCTCATGAAAGACCGCTCTCCTATGGAGAGCGTCATGGGTGACAAAGCGGAAGATTTGGCTTGGCGCCGAAATCAAGCTGCTGCCGGAGGGGGAATCTCGCGCATTGAGACGCTTCGAGCCGCAGGAAGAGCAACCGCACGCGAACGGATTGATGCACTCTTGGACCACAATTCATTCATCGAAATCGATGCGTTAGTGTCACACCGAAATCAAGACGACAATATGCACATGCATCCACAATTTGGCGACGGGGTGATTGCTGGACACGGTAGCATCGATGGACGACGTGTGTTCTGTTTTAGTCAAGATTTCACAGTTTTTGGTGGATCAATGGGGGAAATGCATGCCAATAAAATTTCCAAAGTAGTTGAAATGGCTGAAAGAGCCCGTATACCAATCATCTGTATCTGGGACGGAGGTGGCCAACGCGCCCACGACGGTGTGCATTCTTTGGCTGCAACCGGTGAAATGCTAGATTACTTTGTTTCATGCTCAGGTCGAGTGCCCATGATTAGCCTTGTTTTAGGTCCGGTTGTCGGTGTTTCAGCATTAGCAGCTGCTCTAGCCGACTTCGTGATCCTTGGCGAGGGGCGTGGTCAACTATTCCTTTCCAGCCCACTTGAGACAGATGAAACCGCGAATGGTGAAATGACAAACGAGGAAGTTGGCGGCGCCCAGATGCATGCTTCACGTTCAGGAATCTGTTGCCTGACTGCAAGTGATGAAGATGATGCGATGGAAATTGCTGTGGAATTACTCTCTTTCTTCCCAGACTATTGTGGAGCCAATCCACCACATCTAGATTCAGGCGACCCACACAATCGGAATTGTCCAGAACTCAGTTCGATTGTACCAGATGATAGCAATCGACCCTACGATATGGTCAAGGTCATACAAGCGATTGTTGATGATGGACATTTTGTCGAACTCTTTCCAATTTATGCAGAGAATATGGTCATTGGTTTGGCGCGACTTGCAGGGCACCCTGTCGGTATTATTGCCAATCAACCGAAGGTTCTCGCTGGTTGTCTCGACATCGATGCGAGTATCAAATCCGCCCGATTTATTCGAACGTGTGATGCATTTAACATCCCACTCCTTTCTTTCGTCGATGTCCCCGGTTTCTTACCTGGCACAGTCCAAGAATGGGGGGGGATTATTCGCCATGGTGCGAAAATGCTCTACGCTTATGCTGAAGCCACAGTCCCAATGATGACCGTTGTCACTCGAAAAGCATACGGCGGCGCATATCTGGCCATGTCCTGTAAACACCTTGGGTCTGATTACAATGTGGCATGGCCAACCGGGGAACTTGCAGTGATGGGGGCAGAAGGTGCCGTGAATATCATTCATCGGCAAGAACTCAAGGATGCTGAGAATCATCAATCAAGGCATGCAGAACTTGTGGAGGATTACAAAACCAAATTCGGCGACCCTTATGTTGCTGCGAAAAATGGTTGGCTTGACGATGTCATCGAACCGAGCGAAACCCGTTTACGATTAATTCGGGCGCTGAAACCCCTATTGTCAAAACGAGTATGGCAACCGCCTCGGAAGCATGGCAATATTCCACTCTAATCATTGTCGATGGAGTTCACATCTACATCAGTCAAATCCTCATCCTTGGAATAATTAGGTTCACCGTGTTGACTACCCAACATCTCTTCCATTTCATCTTTGGACAATGTGAGAATCATGTACAATCCAATCAATGTGACAATTGAAGCAATCACGATTGCAAAAACAATCCATATCGAAAATGTTTCACCACCTGTTTCAATGGGAATCTCCGGTGTATTACTCTCGTCTGAAGAATCTGGCTGTGAGGCCGGAACGGTGTGATAGTAGATTTTTTCTTCTGTCCAAGTTCCTTCTTCGTAAACCTGAACTTCAAGCCGGTGAGCACCAGGCAATAGTTCACTCATGCTAGTTGATACCGTGCATTCCCAATCATTTGGATGTTCAACACTCACATCACTTGCGATGCAGTTCGCTACAAATTCCGTCCAAACTTGTCCATCCCACCGAACCTTGACTGTCCATGGCGCACCATCATCGGGATCATGGATCGCAACAATGAACACTGTATCATTGCCCTCTACTTCCAATGGCCCCCATGTCAATTGCACCAGATCATTGACCTCGGATATATCAAACTCAATGGGGCCAGTGGTGTTTCCATCTTCACTTATCACAGTAATATTCCAGCCGGTGGATAAACCGGACCAATCTGATGCGGGTACAATACGCAGAACATTCGACAATACAGTGAGTGTGAGATGTGGATGACTACCCTCAATTTCAAATTCGACTGTATCTCCATCTTCGTCCCATCCAAGTTCTGCAAGAGGGATTTCAAGAGGGGTATCCTCAATCACTGATATTCGTGTTAAATTGAGGCGAGGGGCATCTGGAATCGATTCAATATTAACATTGAATGTGGCCAGTATTGGAGCACTTGTGCCGTCGCCAACCCATACCTCAACCAATGTCGAACCATGCCAATTCAACTGAGGTTGAATAGCAATATTGTCATTTGTCCACGACAAATCCAATCCACCACTTGTCTCCGCACTAATGATGGTTGCATTCGCACCTTCCGGATCTTCAAAGTGGGAACTGATGACCACTGCCTGCTGATCACCATCCTCATTCATACTTACAGATGGAATCTCGCTAATTTGGACTACTGAATCATCTACTGGTAGAACACTTGCGCTAAGATTGAATTGTACTGAAAAGCCGAGATCATATCGATCATAAATCGTCAAATTGAGAGTTTCAGTTCCAGTCCATTCAGTTTCACCAGTATGTTCACACAGAATTGAATTGGCCTCTAAATAACAGTGCATTTGATTGGAACTAGGGAGGTGTGGAAGCATCTCGACAATCAGGGTAGTACCATCTGGGTCAATAGCGAAATCGGAGTATGGCATACCCGTGACCCCATGCTGAGGAACTTCAATTGTAGGAAGTGGAGATGTGAGTATTGGTTCCCTATTTTCTCGGAAGAAACCAAGTTCCAGATATGAGGGCATCCCATACCAATCCACATCAACTCTGAGTGAACGGTTCCCAGGTGGTACTCCTTCAGTTGATACTTCGCAATCAGTGGCGGATGTGGTCGCATTTTCAATTGAACCTGTGAATGCACCAGTTGCATTGATTCCGTATGTTGAATAGTCCATAGGATCCCACCAATCACCACCTTCCATAATCGTACAAAACACGGTTGTACCCATGGGAAGTGCACCGTCCCGGTGTGTGAGTTGAGTACTGGCGGACACCACACGACCCGAGATCCCTTCCATCTCATTGACATCCGAATAATTGGCAGTCATTGGCATGAATCGCGCCCCAGTCAATTCTTCGTAAATGTAGGCGTCTGAATCAGACGGATTTTGCCAATTGACTTCGCGATTCGTCGCATTAAGCCATTGAGTATGATCCCCCTTTAGCATGAGATCAAGATAGGGAGTGATGTGTTCCATTGCATGACTTTGTTGCTCTTCCTTTTCCATTGTGGCTGAACCATCATTCCAGCCCTCAAAGAATGTAGCATCATCCTTGTACTGAAGATGGTTTGCACCAACAACAGACATGTAATGCCATGGGATTTCATGGCCATCGAGCCACCGATCTATATTGGTATCTGCTTTCGCCATATTGTCCAATGTACCGGTTAAATACAGGCCCATTCCAGGTTCGGGTGAAGGCCCCAAGTAAGCATCTGGAATGTCAGTATTGGCGTCCTCAAGTCCAAGTCCAATCAATGCAGTAGGCGGTGGGTTTGTGATGTATTGTTCCCATGCACCGGTCATGACGAGTTGACACTGTGCAGCTTGTTTCGCACCCAGGCCATGCCCGCCAATACCCCAATGATTGAGGTCAAAGGCGTCACGCATGTTCTCAATACTACCGTTACCATTCAGATTGCTGTATTTCAACCCCATCCACAAACCTAGAATCGATGCGCACTGGCTCTGAGTTTGTTGTGAGTTCCAATCAGGAGGAAGGACTGTGACGATGTATCCAGCTGTTGCGAGTTCTTTGCCCAACCAGTCATATTGATCTCTATCTTCCCCCTCACCGCCAATCCAAATGAGAAGTGGGTATGGCCCTGAAACATTGTCCATTGGTTGACCCAAACCAGATTCAGTTGCGGGATAGTAAATATGCGCTCGGTGTGTACCATTCTCATCACCCGAAAACATGAGATCCTGCCAACCTGCAGATAATGTATCTAATTCATGCGAATCGCTGTAACTATCCAATCCTGAAGCGAAACCGGAAAGGGGTGAAATAAGCAAGATGGTAGAAAGGACTAGTGCCATTCGGAAGGTTGCCATTATTCAGCGAGGGGTAGCGATGGCACTTGAAAGCAACCCCGAACAGTTCAATCCGCCCGTAGGGCGGATTCCATCGCGAGTAAACGAGTCATTGTAAGGCCCAAACCTGGAAGCAAATGAGAGGCTTCAGGACTGAAAATTCGTGCCCATGCCGCCAAGTGCTGGGCGGTGAGAAGCCATCGCCCATCGAGCTTGAAACCTGATTCACTTTGTTCTAAGATCAAACCTACTTCTTGAGAATTATATGATGAATTCAAATGTAAATCAGCATCGGTAAGGCGGTTCGATACCGATACGCCTGGTTTGGTATCGAAATCAATGAAAAGGCGCATTCCAATATTGTCCACTACATCATCACCAGAAATCAAATTCTCAACCCAAGGCCCTCGTTTATCCAGTGAACGACGACCGCCCATCGCCCAAATAGAACCACCAGCAGATGACCATGCTGTTGCACAAGAACGAGCTGAACCACCCCCACCGACCATACACAGCAGGGGGGCCTCAACTCCTGTAGATTCAAAATCAAAACCAAAATGCCGAGCGATAGCGACAAGACCATTCCCGTCGGTCCCTGCACAAAACCAATTATTGCCATCCCATCGAAGTTGATTCACAGTCCCATTCTCAAGACTGTCATCAAGAGGGTGAACTCCGGAACGAGGTGATAACAAATGTTTCAGTGGACTTGTCAGGGATATCCAAGATTCACTTTCACCACGACGTATCTTGATACTATCTTCAACACGATCGAAAAGTGTTTCAGAATTGGGAACATAATCCGTATCAGCAGTCTTGACTTTGGATACTACTGTAGATGCGAGGCGGTGAAGGCGCAAATGGGATGAGGTGGTAGATGGGTCCCCATACAGACGATTGTGGATTTCGATTCGTTGACGATTCTTATTCACCCATGCCCATGCCATTGGTGAAGTCACATCTTTGGATTCAAGCAGATTGATTTCGTCTAATTCCACCTCAAGCCCAGCTTGTTTGAGGTGGGTCGCAGTCAGAACTGCCAGAACGGGAGAAAGTGAATGCTGTATCGGCATTCCAGCGACCGCATATCGAATTTGCATGCTACCCAATAAGTCCGTGCCCCCCATCCTTCACAAACCAACCGGATGCGCACCTACGGTGCGATAAACCCATGAACGCTTGAATACCGGGAGCGTTGCAGCCTGTTCATGGCCACCGATCTGGAGATTGCTCGTGCAGCATCCCCTGCCCCTATTGAAGAAGTAGCGTGGAAACTGGGGATCGGAGTCGGGGAACTCGTCCCCATGGGCAAAGGAATGGCCAAGATTACATGGGATGGGCTAAAATCGAGATTCGATTTACCGCGAGGCTCCCTCATCCTGATTACCAGCGTCAATCCGACACCATTTGGTGAAGGAAAAACAGTCACTACAATCGGCTTAACACAAGCACTCAATCGAATCGGCAAAAATGCCACTTGCACCATTCGGGAACCGAGTATGGGCCCTGTATTCGGCATCAAAGGCGGTGCAGCAGGTGGGGGCTACAGTCAAGTTCTGCCAATGGAAGCAATTAATCTCCATTTTACTGGCGACTTACACGCAGTGACCAGTGCACACAACCTCTGCTCAGCAATGCTTGACAACCACATCTATTTTGGAAACGAATGTGACATTGATACAAATCGAATCCTCTGGCCGCGTGTCATCGATATGAATGACCGTTCACTTCGGAACATTGCAATCGGTTTGGGTGGACCCAAGAATGGCGTCGCCAGAGAAGAACGCTACGATATTACCGCGGCCTCTGAAGTCATGGCCATCCTCGCTCTAGCGGCTGACTATGCAGATCTCCGACACAGACTTGGTGAAATTGTAATTGCCGAGAGTCGAACTGGATTCCCAATCAAAGCGGATGATATTGGTGCAGCCGGCCCCATGGCATTGCTACTTCGTGAAGCATTCTTGCCAAACCTTGTACAAACCATAGAACAAAATCCGGCCTTCATTCATGCAGGGCCATTTGCAAATATCGCGCATGGTAATTCCAGTGTTATCGCAGATCGAATTGCTCTTGGTGTCACCGATTATGTGGTTACAGAAGCGGGATTTGGTGCAGACATGGGTGCTGAGAAAATGATGCATATCAAAGCCGCAGCCAGCGGAATTGCACCGGACTGTGTAATCGTGAACGTCACAGTTCGGAGTATGAAAATGCACGGTGGAGGATTCTCAACAGGTGGCGGGAAACGCCCACGTCCTGAAGAAATCGCCAAGGAAAATGTCGAAGCCGTTCGTGCTGGCGCCAATACAAATTTGGCCCGACATATCAGGAATATGTCGCGGTTTGGAGTTCCTGTCGTCGCCAGTGTCAATGTATTCCCTACTGATACCGATGCTGAAATTGAGGTGCTGTTGGAGGAATCACTGGCAGCGGGTGCATCAAGCGCCGTTGTCTCACGAGTTCATTCAGGTGGTGGCGAAGGTGGTGAAGATTTGGCGCGTGCCGTCGTCTCAGCATGCCAATCTCACATTGCTGAAGGTCGCCCGTTCGAACCTCTATTTGCACCCAATGCGCCGTTAGAAGAGAAGATGTTGCGAATTGCAACCAATGTCTACGGAGCAGCGAGCATTGATTTGGCACCAAAAGCACTGAAGGAATTGAAAACCCTGCAGAATTGGGGCTATGGGAACTTGGCAGTTTGTATGGCAAAAACACAATATTCATTTTCACACGAAATGAAGGAACTGGGAGCCCCGATCGGGTTTACCCTTCCCATCCGTGATCTCAGACTCAATGCGGGAGCTGGATTCATTGTTGCAATTTGTGGGACGATGATGACGATGCCAGGACTCCCACGCATCCCTGCTGGAGAAAATATGGACATGGATGAGGATGGAAACCTCCTCGGGATGTTCAGTTGAGGTGATTTGATGCGGGTTGCTTTCATTCTCACAATATTGATGCTTTCCACATCTCTCGCCGGATGTTTGGGTGATGACAAACCAGATTATTCAGGATTTGAAGGTTGCACGGAAGAAGATGATGTGCAATGTGAAACAAATCTGCCTGAAGGAAACGAAACCCTTTCTGAAGGAAACGAAACCAATATCGGAACATGGGAAGGTGAAAGGGTACCACAAGTCACCACTCTAGCGAGAGAGCCAAGTGGCCTTTGGGTACAATGGCAATTGTCAGATTATATCGACGATACATGGAACAGCACAACAATGCTACCGTGGATCCTCATAGAATTCGCAAGTACTGACTGCAGCCACTGCTGGAATTATGCAGATGACATGGAACTCTTACACAACCAATATCGAGACAATGTGACATTCTTTACTTTTGCAGTCAATTTCAGTTCCAATGACAATTTTAATGCAAGTCTTGAAGAAATTGCTGCATTTCAGGATAAGACCACATTCGACGGTTGTTACTACAACACAAAAAATTGTGATGAACGACCTGGTCCGGCTCATAATTGGACTTATGTAGATGACAGAAATCAATCTGAGATGATTACTTTTCACGCACAAGGAACACCCATGTTTGTGATTATCCAACCCAACGGGATCATCGCATGGCATCAATATCAGAATGATGACGAATCTGTTGAAGATGCTTTGGCAGCGCTCTTCCCAGCGGAGGGTTGAGTATGCAGAAAATCAAGAATATCGAAGATGGGGTTCGCCTTCGAGTTCAACATGAAGATGATTTGTGGGCACTCGCACAAATAGTGCGTTCCGGTTGCCAAGTCGGCATGATGGGATTTCGACGAGACCAAAGTACAGGCACACAAGAATCCGGGCGTGCCAAAGCTGCAGAGCGGAAAGCAATGTGGATTGTTCTCAATGCTGAATCAACTGAATTTCAACCCTTTACAGATAATCTTCGCATTCACGGCATCATCGACGTGGCTGATATCGACAAAGGTAGCCACCACACACACGCTGTCAGTCCGAGAGATGAATTGGAAATTACGTGGAGAGGAGGAATTTCCGAATCAGATCGAAGTTTACTGGCCGAAGCAGTCCAAGACAGTGGGCGTGGGCGTGTCGCAATCGCAGTGGTGGAAAGCGACGAAATATTGCTGTTTGAAATCGCCCAACACGGCATGCGCCAAGTTGGTGATACATTCACGCTCAGAGGTGGTGGTAAGCGTGAGGGGAAAGCCACAGAGATTCGTATAGCATTCCTCGCCAAGGTAGCGGATCAGGCATCCAAGGCTATTTCTGCCGATATGCCGATCGTCATTTGTGGGCCAGGGATGGCCCGAGAACAATTTGAAACTTTGTTGAAAGGGACTGGTGTCGGCCATCGAACACTGAACATTGGAACCAGCATCGGTGGGCGTGCTGCCGCCAACGAGGTGATGCGAGAGGGTTCTGCGGATGCTGTCCTAGGAGAATTTGCCATGGCAAAACAGGTTCGACTCATCGAAGAAGGGTTGGTTCGAATTTCAACCAATCGAGCCATTGCATATGGGCGGAAAGAGTTGAAAGAAGCAGTAGACCAAGGGGCGGTAGAATCCTTAGTAATCGAGGCAGGAATGCTGCGCAGTGATGATTTCTGGACCGATGCCGCATCGCAAGTACGAGCAAAGGGTGGTCAAGTGGTTCAAGCGAGTGCTGACCATGATGCTGGTGAGCAACTGATGGGGCTTGGAGGCGCAATCGGCTTGTTACGATGGACCATTGAGTGATTATTGATTGAATCCAGGATATTGTTCTTGGGTCATTTTTTCGGCAAGTTCGGGTTCAAAACCTCGGGCAATCAACCTTGGAATCCAGGGTAGTGCTGTGCGGTGTACTGCGTTGCACTGGCTGCATCATAGCCCTGTGTAAGGAGTCCGTTGTAGTATTCCCTAGCTGGGTCTGGTTGAGCAACGGGCGCGGCTGCGACCGGTGCTGCCATCGGTTGGGCTGCGACTGGCGCACCCATGACAGGGATTGCGCCGCCAGGAGCTCCGGCAACAGGTGCACCCATTCCGACCATTCCACCGCCGCCGCCACCTTGGACAATAACAGTCTGTGTCTTGTCGTTGATGGTCAGGCCGAGAATCAGGCCGAGGATAAGGAAGCAGAAACCGCCTACAAATAAGCAGGTCGAACCAAGGGCTGCGAGAAAGCCACCGGCAACCTCACCAATATCTCCAAGTGCGTCTCCGATCATTTTGTCATCGTACTGAACCCAGCATGCGGTTGCACACGAGACTGTAGCTGTGCCGTTGGTGTATCCCAAGGCTGAATCCCCTATTTTTACAAGGTTCTTGCTACCCTCTTCGCGGGTATCTTCGTAATCCCACTCAGAGTCGCAAGCATACCAGAAACTGTTTTCGGAATCATCAGTATGTGTGGTGGTGAAATCAGTTTGGCTTTCACTTTGATCGTATGGTTCACAGTGGTCCCAAATTCCATCGGCGTTATCATCTGTGTATGTGCCTTCAATGTAAATTGAGAAACCAATTTCACCTTCACCATCAGAATCAACAATTTCAACAGTATCACTGGTGACGCCTTCCATAACCCAATAATTGTCTTCCAAATCATCTACTGCATCATCTATTGTCATGGAGCCCCATGCGAACATTCCGCCACCAATCAATACTAGAACAAGGCCAATACCCATGAATATCTTACCACTTGCGTGCATGGTACTGGCTTAGTTG
>JAPKEY010000106.1 GCA_028821815.1 Candidatus Poseidoniales archaeon
CAATCTCAGCCTTGAGGCCATAATTCTGTACAAGTTGGTCTTTGTCGAGTTTCTTAATCTCACCAATTTTGAGGCCTGAATCAGCAAGTGTCATCGCTGTGGTCTCGTCAACGCCACGGCGCAATAGCGCTAGATAGGTGTCTTTCTTTGCCATTGCAATTCCCCCGCTGAGTAGTTTCAGTGCATCGCGACCTACTTGAAGTCACGGAATTCAGGCCGCAGGCCCTGCATCAGCACACTGCCCACTCTGTCCAGCGGAAAGGGGGCTTCCCTATCAACTCGTTGTCGTATACGTCCCTTTTCACGCTTCGAACATGGAAATGAGGGTGCAAATATCTAACCACTCTTCTGGTTCAAGCATATCAGGACGTTCATCCATCAATGGATGTTCCTGTAAAGAGCGAATTGCTTCCTGCCAACGGTTTCGATGCCAACCTGGAATGCGAGATAGGCGACGAGGTGATTTTTTCAATAAATTGCGTACTTTTCGGCGACGGTCGCTGAAACATTGAGATGTGATTTGTCTAAACAACCGCCGATCAATTTCACTTTCCAATGTTGCCAACCGATCGATAGGTTCGAGCCGAACCAAACAAGATGTAACTCGCGGTTGAGGTGAAAAACAAGAAGGGGGGACGCGACGACCAATCTCAATGTCATAATCAAGCCATAATGAGAGACCAAGGGGGCCGCGGTCAAGTGGTCCAAGCGCCATCGCCATTCTTTCGGCAAATTCTTCCTGTACCAAGAGTACTGCTGGAATTGTCCGAATTTCGCGTTGCATACGTTCCAACAGTGGACTCGAAATTTGGTATGGAATATTGGCCACAACTACATCGATATCTGTCGGCCATTCAACTGTCAATGCGTCACCTTCGATAAGATTTAATTGTTCAGATGCGATTTCTTCATCGAAATGACTCTGCATATGTTTCAAGGAACCAATGTCAATTTCTACGGCGCTTACGCGTGCGCCCGCACGTAGTAGGTGGTGTGTGAGCGAACCTGGTCCACATCCAATCTCAAGTACGTGCTTTTGAGAAAGGTCTCCAGCCAACTCAATTCCTGCGTTTAATACGGAAGTATCAACCAAGTAATGTTGCCCTAATGCACGGACAACTGGATGGTGATCTCGGTGTAAATCAACAAGAAACCGCGCATCGCGCTCCACTGAAATCCCTCACGCTCGAATGAGTAAATTGAGAAGATTTGGCGTCTCGTGGGGGTCTACAATTTCCTGACACAATCGATCTGCAAGTAAATCAGCGGCATCGATTTGGCATGCTTCATCCAATGAAGCAATGGTTTCCCAACCAGTACGACCACGAATTTCCGCCATAGAAAGGGCTTTTGAATTTCCAATTCCAGGCAATAGTTGGAAAGCGTGCATCTTGAGAGTTAGATTTCCAGCTCGATTGTAGAATGACAAACAGACTTCCGGGTTGTCAGTAAGAATAGATTTGACAACTCCGTGGAGAGCTGACTGAGCCATACCGGACAGGTCTCGGTGACGGGTGGTGCCGAGTACATTGGCACCCTCGAGTTCAATTGCAGTGCCCGGGGAATGTGTCGAATTACCAGCCGTTGATCGAATGCGAATCAAAAACAATCCCTTCTCAGAAATGCCCTGAATCATACCACTGAGTTGATGGTCGAGAACACGAGCATGGGTTTCTCCGTCTAGTGGTCCTGGGTCGCCAGCCGGTGGTGAAGGGGTACGTGGCTGCATCTGAATCAGTCCTTCGAAGTGGGTATTGCCTCAATAATAGAACGGTCAAAACGGACCAATATATGTTGTATCATAGGATTTGCTTGCGCACCACGTCAACAATGGACTCGATTTCGTCACCATCCATCGGTACACGCTTGCTCGCTAGAATAGAACGAACTTCTTCAACTGACATTGGCATCATCTCTGCAATTTTTGCGCAAATATCTGTATGTTGGTTCAACTTTTCAATTCCCATCAAATCGTTGTACAATGTTTTGTACACCTTAGAATCCGTTTTGATACCACAGCGTTGATCACTCGCTGCCCATTCAGCATGCTGTAGAGCTAACTTCTGCTCGTAAGAGAGGAAGCCACGGCGATTTTGAGCATCGAGCAATGCGTCGCGGACGCTTGCATAATCTGTATATTCACGTTCAGTCATAATTCTCACTCCAGTGGGCGTAGGTGCTCAGGTCGAGCAATAACTGTCTTCTGCATATTACCATCCTTGACAGCAACAACGTATGCTTTGCCTTGCTGCTCTTGAATGAAGCCGGTGCGGCCTTGGAAGCGACGATGGGGCATTCCGCGCTGTTGTCCACCATCTAAAACGATGCCAACACGGTCGCCGGGCTCATACTTGTGCATGATCCGACGGATGTTCAATCGACCACTCTGAGCCTTTGAACGCTTGAGGATACTTCGAGTGCCTTGACGGGTTCCCTTACTTCGGCGCATACGTCTATCTCCATTTCCCCCTATAGGGGGAATCGGGCGACCTGCCGTCCCTAATTAAGCGCACCGCCTACAAATGGATGGGCAATTAGTCCGCATGGATGTCTTTTACATCCAACCAAATGACCTCACAGTCAGTTTCTAGGAGCCCTGCAACAGACGGATTTGTGCGACCCTCATCGCTGTGAACCAATTCCTTGACGTAGGTTCCAGACTCACAACGAACATCGAATTCAACCTCATTCCCCTCGACAAGAATCCTCTCGATTGAGATGACCTTGCGTTTTCGAACCTTGTCGGCGCGCCGATGGGCAACGCGCTGCGGTGTTTTTTGCTCGAGAACCTGTCCCGCTAGAGACTCAATGCGAGTGATAATCTCCTCATCCGAGAATGTACTCTCGCATGTGAAACGAATAGTGTAGGATTTCTCCGCTTTGGTTTCTTTGATGCGAGATACTTCGGCACGGTTTGATGCACGTAGACCCTGAATTTCGATTTGTTTCTTGGCAGCCTTATTGATAATCTTAGTCAATTTTTCAAAATCGACCGTGCGACAGAGGGGGGATTTGAGTTCAGCGACAAACGGTCTTCCGGTCCCTAGGCATCGAACATCGATGTCCTCCCGCCCCATGCCATGGAATGCATCAGATGTTGCGCCAATAGATTCAACCATTGGCTCACAAACCAAGCTCTGAATACTGTGCGGGTACTGTTGTCCTGTTCCATTGCAAGATTCACAACCACCTTCGCGTCCTCGACAAGCTCGGCAAGGCCAGCGTGTTTGTGGTATCCCACCAGCGAGTTTTCGATATCTCCCATACAAGAATAATGATCGGACGTCTGCATTCACACCAAGTGTCAACGTATCTAACAAGAGCATGACTTCCGGGCGTTCCTTAACCCAACCAATTCCAGGTATTTTCTCGGAAACGGCGAATTGAACCGCATCAGAAAGGGTCGCTTTGAGGGGGCGGCTTCCAGTCGCAGCGATTGTAGAGCGCAAAACCTCCTCAGCTGCAACATGGTCCTTGGCGAAATGAATGCCCAATTGAGCCTTGGAGAATTCAACACCATCAATCGCTGCAATGATTCGATTTACAATCAAATCGAGTTCGAGAAACAAATCTTCACAAAATGGGCAACAATCAATGTCATCGTTCACCTTCAAGTCAGCATCTCTCTCAAGCGCCTTGCTGCGAACTCTTTCGCCAACTAAATCGATAGGATCTCCTGCGATTCGAACACCCGCTACTCGCCCAAGACAATGGTTGCAAGTTCCAATGCGAATGGTATGCTCTATGCCCACGGGTGCGGGGCAACGTGGGATATCTCGACTGCGAAAATCAGAATTGTCAAACTCCTCGAATTCCTCATCGAGTTCCTCTTCCTCAATTTCAGTGGCAGGTACCATGTCTGCCCAAGGGTCATATGTCGATGTATAACCGGTATCAGCATACTTCGTCCAATCATCTTCCTCATCGGAATCAGGGTACATTTCATCCACCATCGCGGAGCGAGGAAGGGGGTCTACCCACGTCTTCGCCAAACCAAACGACCGGGGTGTCCGTTAAGACACTTCGCACATCAAAGTGAATCTGGATCTGGTGAACCTGTTGCAATGGCATGGAGGCGATCTGTGCTCCAAATACCTGAATTGCAACCTGAATCAAAGGTAAAGCGAATACCGTAACCACCGACATTTTCCGCCTTGGGTTTCTCGTTTCTTAAACGGCTGACTTCATCACGCAGTGCCTCACTTCTCGATTCCACTTCACGCCGAGGTTTACAATTTGCACAAGGGCACCAAAATCGTAATTCAGTATATCCCACTGTGTGCTCAGTTCCATCTTTCCAACGTAAAACTAAATCGATTTCTCGGCGCTCAAGTTGACGTAATCGGGGAACCTCAGTCATCTGTAACACCTCTACGAATACCCAACCTTTCCTCAGCATTGATTTGTAATTGTCGTATACCGCCTGCGCGTTTTGATTCTTCTCGTATCTCTCGCCAAGCAATCATTCCTAGAACACTACTTGCAATAATCATGGAAGCGATAAAACTCAGAGCAATCATCAACGCACAGAACAATCCAAAGGCGGCAAAGAAGCCCATTGGGGAGAATGAAATGATGGCAAAACCTGTGACATCAGAGACTGCAGAACCAACCAGAGCCAATCCCGATGCGCCACCCATGGCAACGAGAGAAGAATGTACCGAACGGCCTTTTTCACGTTCTTCTCGATAGCGTTCAACAACGTGTATTACGTAGTCGATTCCAACTCCCAAACTCATCGCTGCAATTGCCACTGTAACCATGTTCAGGCCATATCCTGCAACTGCAATCATCCCGTACAACCAAACGACAACGACCAAAATCGGGAAGGTGGTAATCACCGCGAAGGCGAGAGCACGTTCGCCCCAGAAGAAATTCAACAGGAAAATGACAAGACCACAAATTCCACCTACAGTTCCACCATAGATTTGGCTCATGATTGCACCGATTGCAAAACCTGCGAGCAGGCCCCAAGTCGCAAGTAAAGCGACTTCCTCCTTACCCCTGCGCAACGCTGCTGTAGATTGATTGACACTGGGTCTAAAGCCCCACCACAACGTGATTAGGCAAAGATAAACACCCAAAATAAGGGTACCTTGAAGTTCATCTTGCATACTTGATGCTGCGACATACCGGGTCACAGGGGATCCGGTAGAAATGGCCCATGTCACAGGATATTCATCTGAGGAAGTGTCTAAACTTCTACGAATTTCCATGTCTCCGGTGGATAGATTTTCAAATGGTATCATGTCTTTTTTAAGTTCACTAAGAACC
>JAPKEY010000107.1 GCA_028821815.1 Candidatus Poseidoniales archaeon
CCCTGGGCCAAATTGAGTGTATGACTCCCATTTCGAATTTATCATACTCCCCTCCTGAACACATATTCGTTGGAGAAGGTGCTTGGCTGGAACCGACTTTTGATGGTGATGAAGCAAGTGAATGGGATGTAACTTGTAATGACCCTAGCATACTTGTCCCTTCGAACGGTTCAATCTATTTCTTCGCATCCGATATCGGAAGTCTTGATTGTATGATTGAAGCCCAAAATTCAGTCTCTGCAGTCCAATCTAATTTTTCAATCCAATTTATCGAACATCCACCCATAAACCTCGATGTTTCACCGGGTGCATGGGTATTGGTGAAAGGCCAACCTGCTTCCATTCCGGCACCAAGTATTGAGGGGGATCAAGGTGTCTGGGAGATTGAACCAATATTGCCTTTGGGCCTAACTTTTAGCATTCTCAATGGCTCTATTTCGGGCGTACCCTTCAATTTGGAAGTGACAACTGTTTACACAATCACGGTCACCAATACGGGTGGTCATGTGAATGCTAGCATTACTCTTGCAGTCATTGATCAACCACCTGTGAATGTTCATTGGGGACAGGTGCCCCTTGTTTTGACAATGGGTGAACCAATTGTCCCACTGATTGTATCCCACATTGGTGGCGAACCAATATCATTTGAAATCGAACCGCCGCTGCCCAACGGATTGTCACTCAATGCATCCACGGGACGGATTTCAGGAACCCCTGCAGAACTTCAATTTCTCACATCGCATATTGTTTGGGCAAACAATACTGGAGGTGGCGCGATATCGATTATTGCCATCACAGTCAACGATGCGCCCGTAGCATCGATTGGGTACAATCGAATGCCTCTTGATTTGATTTGGATGAATGATACTATTGACATGTTACCCGAAACCACAGGCGGGACTGCGATCACATGGAGTATTGACCCTGATTTACCACAAGGATTGAATTTCAGTTCGACGACAGGACGCATATTTGGTTCGGCTGATACTTTGCATCCATGGACTGCCCATGTTGTATCCGCAGTCAATACAGGTGGGGATTGTTCGGCTATCCTCAGTATCCGGGTTGCGGATTATTTCCCCTCAAATCTGAGTTGGGGGTCAACCGAATTTGTGTTACAAGCCAATCAGAGTATTCAATTCCCAGTTGACAATGGAGGTGCGCCAATTCTCACTTGGGCTCTGGACCCACCAATCGATGGAATCTCGATAGATTCGAACGGCACAATCAGTGGTACACCACCGGGTCGGACAATCGATCGGCACGCATGGACAACTCACACAATTTGGGCCAACAATAGTGGGGGTTCGTTCGGTGTGAATCTCACATTTGCCATCCACGATTTGGAAGCGGATTATGATGAACTCACAATTCGATCTGTCGGAAGTGTGAGTTACGGTGGCTCCTACCCTTCACTCATCTTGCCCTTTGGAGAATGGGCATTTCCGCTCGGTCTCGATGGTTTGGACAGACCAACAATCTCTGCATCACACTCCGGGATGGGCCGTGTTGTAGGCTATGGACACGAGGCGATGGTTTCCCAGACTAGTGGTGCACATGGTAATCTCAGCCTCAACACCCTTGACTGGGTTTGTGATGGGCGGCAGCGCGTCGGCCTTGAGTCTTCATTCAATGGGTGGAAGGATACGTTGCTCGCTGAAGGGTATTCAGTCATCACTTCAGCTACACCTGCTGATTTTCACAATATGGATTGCTTCGTGACAGAATTTTGGAATTCTTATTCAGATACGGAAAATACTCAGATTGAGACTTGGTTGACAAATGGTGGTGGCCTCATCATGGGCGGCCATGCATGGTATTGGTCCTATTCGAATAGTGACGGGCCACACAATTACCCCGGTAACAAGATTGCAAAAACCACTGGACTTCTGGTATCAACCTCAAACATCTACACGACAACAACGGTCACAGATGCACACCTAGGTCCACATTACCGACTTTACGGCGCTTTGCCACTTCTCCAGCAGCACTTTGCTGGAACTCTAATGTTGACTGGTGACGATGCGGCACAGGTCGCCAATACCGTGAATCTGTGTGCCTCAAATTTACCTCTTGATTTCACTGCATATTGGAGTGCGGTTCGGGCACTATCGAATACCACTGGATGGTTTCACATCGATTCGCAGAACCGGTATACGATGGACGCAGATGAAATCGACGATCTACTCCTCAACGTCCAAGAACAATTAATGCAGAAATTACCAGCAACTGAATTGACAGCCCATCCATCTTCATCCTCATTCCCCGGCTCGGTAAACGCGACTGCACCTCGGCTCAATCGGACCCTTCAAATCGACGGTAATTTTGCTGGTTTACCCTCGAGTTTTGGCTATGCAGGTGCCCGTTCACATGGTCGGATGAGTACCGGACTTTATGCAGCACCTGGAGATGTGGTGAATGTCACTTTCCCGGCACATATCGTTAATCAAGATGCATACGTTTTGATTGGCGCGCATACGGACAACCTATGGGGGAAGGATACGCTAGATCGCCATCCTCGGATTCACCGATGGTGGTATGTTGACAACACTTCAATGGAGGTTGGAAATGCATTTGGAGGTGCGATTTATGTTGCCATGGCAGCAGGTTCAACGCTTGGTGAATTCAATGTTACAATTGAGAATGCAGTCGAGATGCCATGGTATCAGCATGGCATTACAAATCTCACTGATTGGCAAAACACACTTCGTCATGCCCCTGCCCCCTCGGCTGAACTTTCATCCGGTTTCTTCATCCTAACAGTTCCTTCGAGCTATATTCGAAACCTCGACGATCCAGATTATGCAATGGATTTCTGGGATGCTGCTTTGCAGATGGAACACAATCTTTCGGGATTTACACCATGGCCGCGGATTGAGCGTGCAGTCTTCGATGTACAGATCAGTGCGGGTTGGATGCACAGTGGTTATCCATTCATGGCCCACACAGCGAGTGTCGCCGGGGTCGTCAATGGCACTTACATGTATG
This sequence comes from Candidatus Poseidoniales archaeon, assembly GCA_028821815.1. Classification (GTDB taxonomy): domain Archaea; phylum Thermoplasmatota; class Poseidoniia; order Poseidoniales; family Thalassarchaeaceae; genus MGIIb-P. Next base: position 2,989 of record JAPKEY010000107.1, read on the forward strand.
AAAATGGAGATTGGGGCATGTTCCATGAACTGGGTCATAATCATCAATGGATGTCCTCAACACTACCTGGCAATACCGAGACCACTTGCAACCTATACTCGATGCATTTGATGGAGGAACTTGTAGGTCTTACCGGACACGGAGCGATGTCACCGAGTAGCCGCCAAACTCGAACTGTAACTTACTTCAACAACGGTGCTCAAATTTCCTCTTGGTCTGTTTGGACTGCGCTTGAAACGCACATGCAAATCCAAGAGGAATTTGGTTGGGCTCCATTCACCGCCGCCTTCCAAGAATACTATTACAATTACAGCACTCAACCTTCCGGGGATTCAGCAGAATTCAATCAATGGGCAATTCAAATTTCCCTAAATACGGGTCATAATTTGATGCCATATCTCGCCGCTTGGGGATTCCCATTGATTCAATCGAGTTGGGATGCTATTGATCACCTCCCAATTTGGAATACTGACCCTCTTCGAGGTTGGGTTTACGAATATGATGCAATTTTACGAGATGCGAACTCGGTAAATGTGACCAATAATGCAGCCGATCTAGAATGGGATGTCTATGACAATGGGACAAATACGAATTTGACCATTTGTTGGGGTCTATTCGATGGAGGCAACAGCACAATGAGTTGGACGAATTGTGTAAACCTAGGGACGTCAACCGTAGGTGATTGGCAACATTCGATAAGTGGATTGATGAGTGGTCAAACCTATCATTGGCGAGTGATGGGTGAAAACGGAAATGGCCAAAATTGGACCGATAATCAGTCATTCATCACAACATAGGCATCCGTCACCCTCATGACTGAATCGCGGCCGTAGGCCGCGTGATGTCCGACATCCTCGACGCGGAAATCGTCTCTTCAGGCGGTATCAAGACCGGCTGGGTTGATATCGGTAAGAAGGACATATTCCGAGACATTTGGGTTGTGATTTTCTATCTCGGTTTGATGTTGCCTTACGCTTTTGTCGGACTTTGGATAGGCACAGTTGCCAACAATGAGTTCCAACTTCCAATCAAGGATATCGCGATTGCGATCATGATGTTGAAAATTCCATTCTTCCTTCGCCTCATTTGGGCTCAACCTGTGGAGCGTTTTGTTCAGTTGCCCTTTGGTCGTCGCCGAAGTTGGATTCTCCTCGGGACGATTTTGCACATTGTTTTGCTCCTCCCTCTTCTCTTCATCGATATACAAACGGCCACTTGGGTTTTCGTTGGCGTTATGTTCATCGCTTTGATTCCACGCCTATTTGCAGAACAAGCTGTTGCTGGAATGATGGCTGAAAGCATTCCCAAGTTGGGTCGCTTCAATTCAGGCATCAACCTCGCTTACCGTGGTGGGGGCCACATCCTATTGCTCACAATGGGGTGGTTAACCTCGAAATCGAGCCCCTTTGTCGATGGGGCTTCCACCGATTGGGGCACCATACAGATGATTGGCCTGATTACTGCGATGATTACCGCCATCTTTGCAGTAGCTATCACCCTGATGATGAAGGAAGGTGAGGCTATTCGTGGTCCTCAGGCCCAGAAGAAACGGCGTAAGGCCAAGACGATGCAAGATGCGATTGAGAATGTGGATTTGGATTTCCCCGATTCAACCTCGACAATGGATCGAATGTTGGCAGCGATGCGAACTCGAACTGCATGGATTGTGTTGTTCCTCTGTTTCCTCATTCCTCTCGGTGACGGATTTGAAGGGATGTTCATGTTCTACATGCGCGATGTTCTCGGTTTCGATGCTAGTGAAGCCATCCTTTGGGCGAACATCTTCATCTTCGCCACTTACCTCGGTTTGCTGGGCCCTTGGTTGTCCGATATCTACGGCCGTGCAAAGGTTCTGCGTTGGTCTGCAATGGGTTCAGTGGCCTGTTATGTCAGCCTCAGCGCAATGATGCTCATCGGAGCGCCAGAGATTGTTCTCCTCATTCTTTGGATGCCAACACTGATGATTACAGATTGGCTCATCTTCACCTTCATCACAACTTGGGCAGAGGTTAGCGATCCTCGTCTTGGACCCACCCATATGGCTCTCTATCAGACGACTCAAGCTGTTGCGGCGACTTTCATTTGGTTCGGGTTGGGTGTTTTCCTCATCTATGCAACCGGTGGTGCATATTGGCTCATTTTCTTGTTGGCTTGTTTGGGTCCGATGATTGGCCTTAGCCAATTTGATAAACTCAAACTCGGCGATGAGTACGGCGAGGATATTTTTGACATCAGGGAAGAGATTTCCAAAGTACAAACCAAGTTGGCTGGAATGCCCTGGG
>JAPKEY010000009.1 GCA_028821815.1 Candidatus Poseidoniales archaeon
TTCCACTCCCAGAGGCGTGTGGCTTGGATGATGTGATTGCAGTGTGGATGCCAACCGGCGAATACCACCCATTAGATCCTCTTCCAAATTTGTCAAATGTGCCATTAGTTGATGCATTTGAAGCCTCAACCTTTGTTACATCCAAGCGAGCACTGGAACATGCATCTGCCCGTTATGCATTGGCCACTATCCTCCGTGGTATTGGGCTTGACCCCTTTGATCTTCGAGTTGTACGAGATGAGCATCGTAAGCCTAACCTGATGTGGATAAATGCTGAAGCTAGAATCCGTGCAGGGGGCCCCCTAAGTCCGCAATTACCAGAGATTACATTGGGTCATTCAAACGGAATTTCAATCGCCGCTGTATCCCTTAATGGCTCACCAATTGGACTGGATGCCGAACCTCTTGATGTACCCCGTGCTAGGAACTTGTTGACGATGATGACGTCTGGTGAAGAACTCCAATATCTAGAACAATTGTGGGATGTCAATTCAGAGGTTGGCATGCAAGAAGCGATTCGTACGTGGGTGGTCAAGGAGGCAGTCCAGAAGGCCTGTGGATTGGGCATGCATGTAGCTCCACAATCATTCACTGTTCTGAATTGTGAGGAGGTTGTACTTTCGCATAAAGACCATGATTTCCGGCTCGAATTACATCATTGGCAGGAATTACTCGCCGGTCGAGCATTCACTTTTGGATTTTCAAGATTGATTGAAGTTGTTTAGTATATTCAATCTTCATGCTCAATTGATTTCCCACCCAGTGCGAGTAGCAGGCCGGGGACAAATAGTATGGTCAACACACGGATCATAGTTTCAACCTCGACATTGAATGTTATGGCCCAGAGGGGTGCAACAGCGGGCATGAAGATGAAACACATGCTGATGCCAACCTTCCGCGCCCAGTGCATGATGGGTGCCGTAGGCATGCACTCCTTGAATTTGCGGGACCGGGCGGACCGAATTGGATAAGACTGAGGCGCGGCCCCCCCAATACACAGCGGATGTAGTGAAGGGGTTATCACCTGAGGTTTCCAACCTCATGTCACGGGTTCAAATCCCGTCGTCCGCACTCCAGAATTTGATACTGGCGTATTGAAAAACCACCGACCTGAGCCCGCGTCAATGTCCCACGGTAGACATGGTGCTTCCATCGGTAATTCTACCGAAGAAGGTGACGAAGATGACCTACAAATCTTGGGGCGAAGCATTTGGAGAATTTTCCCGTATGTCAGCCCTTATCGCCACCGTGCAACATTTGGATTTTTATCCTGTATGTTTGCACGTGTGTTCGATTTGGTCCCATTTATTTTCATCGGCTTCGCAGTTGACTATTACAGTGGCGTGACTAAATCGGGTGGCCGCCTAGGTGATTTTCGTACTTTCCTAGATGAGAACCTATTGTATCATATCAGCGATGATCAAGCCATATCTTATGGAATTCTCATATTCCTTGGATTTGCTGGTCTTGCTGTTTTCCAAGGCATTTCTGATTACTGTTGGCAAACACTCGGATACAAGGTACAACACGACCTCAGATTGGATGCAACTCAAAGCCTCATCCGGATGGAAGCATCCTACTATGATCTTCGACAAACAGGGGTCCTCATGTCTGTATTGTCCTCCGATGTGAACCAATTAGAGGATGTAATCTCAGATTCATCCACCTCAATCATCCGGATATTCACGACATTCATCACTGCATTCTTCATTCTCATGATGATGTCATGGAAGTTGACGGCAGTTCTCTTCGGTCCCCTTCTACTCATCTTCCCAATGGTGTATTTGTTTTCGACACGAGTTCAACGAAAATATCGCAAGCAAAGAGAATCAACAGGTGGTATCAATGCAGTTCTTGAGAATGTCATTTCTGGAATTGCAGTCGTTCAGGCATACAACGCACAAGAATGGGAAATCGCACGGGTTTCAAGTGAAAGTGAAGAATACCGTGACGAAGCCATCGGAGCCAGCCGTGACCGCAATCGTTTCGTTCCAGGTCTGTATGGTGTTGCTGGAATCGTTTACGGGCTCTTGGTCTCAGTTGGAGGTTGGTTGATGAAGGAGGGAGATATTTCGACGGGCGCCTTTGTCACGTTCCTACTCATCATGACTCGTCTTTCCATGCCGTTGTTCATTTTTGGAATGCTTGTCAATCAATTGCAACGTGGGGAGGCAGCTGCCCGTCGCGTGTTCGACATGGTTGATTTGGAACCCAGTATTGTTGACAAAGAAGGTGCAACAGCATTGGATGGTTCGATAGATAACATTGAGTTTCGAGATGTTCACTTCACTTATCCAGGTACAGATACGCCGGTTTTGAATGGAATTTCATTCAATGTAGGGCAAGGTGGCTTCCTTGGTGTTATGGGGCATACAGGGGCAGGTAAATCAACAATATTGAAATTGATTCTACGCTACTATGAACCTGATTCAGGAGAGGTATTGATCAATGGCCACAACATCCAGGACATTACTCTGGACAGTGTTCGAGAACAGATGGGATTCGTCAATCAAGACCCATTCTTATTCTATGGAAGTATTCGTGACAATGTTGTCTATTCACGGCATGCAAGCTCAGAAGAAGTCGATTCAGCACTTCATTTGGCAGGCGCAGATGAATTTGTAATCAATATGGAGGATGGTGTCGACACGCTTGTTGGCGATCGTGGTGTCATGCTATCGGGTGGCCAACGTGCGAGAATTTCGTTGGCCCGAGCAATGCTGAAGAAGCCAAGTTTGTTGATTCTCGATGAAGCCTCAAGTGCTTTAGATGCGGAAACAGAGCGACAAATTCAATCGAATCTCCTCGGAACTGGTGGCGTACGAACCACAATTGCAGTAGCCCATCGTTTATCGACGATTCGAAATGCAGACGAAATTCTATCAATGGTTGATGGGGCGGTGGTCGAACGGGGTACACATGATATTCTTGTGACCAACAGCGGTGTATATTCCAGCCAATGGGCAATCCAAACAGGGGCACTCGGGGGGGAGTAACTCCGTGTCCGAAATCGATTGGATTCGAATTGATCCCGGGACTGCTTGGCTTGGGGATGAACGTGGAGCCCTAATGCATGCTGGAAATGGTCCGCGTCATGAAATTTGTATTGAAACTGAATTTGAAATCAGTGCAACACCGATAACATTTGCACAATGGAAAAATCTGACAGGTCAAGCCGCAGCAGGAGAGGGTCATGACACTCCTGTGAACCGATTGACACCATTGATGATTGAAGCGGGCCTCATCGGTGTCGAGGGCGATCCAAGGCCCCCTTCCGAAGCTGAGTGGGCCCTCGCAGCAAAGCAGGGCACAATCGGCCCTGGTGATGTACAAGTTGAGGTTTTGAGCGATCGTCCACCTCGTAGTGGTTATTGGGGTGCTCCTTGTGATGGCCGCCCTTGGATAACTCCAGTTCGAGCAGGGGGTATTTCGGACCACACTGCGCATACAACTCGAGTTTGGCAGGGTTCCGGTACCATGAGGGGGGCAACACCACGGGGTGTATCACGTCCGCAAATGGGATTCAGGTTGGTCCGCTCGACGATACCTGAAAGTGAATTGAATATGCCCAATGCACCACCACAGAAGGATCTTCTAATTCGAGAATCCACCATCGCATTACTTATTGGAATATTACCGAGTTTTACTTGGGCTTACTTCAATGCAAGCGACCGCTACCTCTCTGAGAGTTGGCTCAATATTGCCGTGGGGGGTATTTTCTTCTCATTTATGACCGCTTTCTTGTGGAGACCAAAAACTCCATCCTATTCGATACAGGATGGGAAAATGCGACGAAACTAGGACCGATCTTTGTCATCGATTTGTAAACCCGCATTCTTGGTGATGTAGATTCTCCACCAAGCGGTCAAGACACCCCACCCGTATGACCAATGCATCAGGAATGTCATCAGAGGAGCCAACAAAATGGTTGCCAACGTACGTGAGGGGGATGTACCCAGAGCGGCGCCACACCAACATAACGCCAGATATAATCCTGCAAGGCTGACTGGAAGGTGTACCATAGTACGTTTCAGCCCCATGGGTACAGATTCCAATGAAATGTCCCAGACATTTGGCCATGATAAGCCACCATTGAGTGAACCACAGACAAATGCAGCCAACGCGGCTAGGACCAGTAGGGGGAACATTCCTACCGCAGTATGGCTCCATGATTTCATACCAGGGTGGATACGGCTGGCCAAAATACGAACAAGACCATAATTTCGGATTTGTTTTCGCACTCGGTCCGGATTTCTTCGGCGATGCCACATAATAGCATCTCTGTCCTGCCATAATTGGTGTCCAGCCAGTACGATTCTGTAATCCATCATCGCGTCTTCACAACCGATTGCACCCTTATCAAATCCACCGACTTCATCAAGAACGGATTTTCGATAAGCAGCATTCACTCCGGGTAACTGTGCCGCGGGTGTCAATTGTTCCGAACCACGATTCCCGTAATTCGTACCTGCAGTTACCCATTTGGAGCAAAATGTCACATCGATGACGCGTTGCCAAAAAGTCGACCTGAGATCGGATGGAGCAAAATTTGGGCCACCGACTCCAGCAACATTTTCTCTGTCGAACCAGCGAACAAGATTTGCAACCCAATCCTCTGGAATCCACACATCATCATCTGTGAATAAAACGATATCACAATCAATGGTTCTGAGTGCCACATTGCATGCATCTGCACGAGTCCGACTCCCCGCATCATCAACCCAAGTTGCTCCAGATGATTCTGCAATGGCTTGCCCTGGATCATCCGTTGGACCAACAATAGCAATTTCCAAAGAACCACCCCAAGTCTGATTCGATAGCCCGTTGAGGGCTATTTCCAACTCTTCCGCATTGCGAAGGGTGGGGATAATCACGCATACCCTAGGGCTTGCCATGTTCTACGCGGGTTCACGCATCGCCTTCAATTCTTGGTGCGAGGAAGTAGACACAACGGCCTGCTCCGTCTGCAAATTCAAATTCCAATCGAAGTGGATGATTCTCATTGAAGAACAAGGTGACACTATCTACAATTGCTTCCATTCGCTTGGCCATTGGATAGAGTAGCGATAGGCTGTATTGACTCTTCACCGGTCCGTCACAGACCAAATCCTGCAATTCACCAGCATCATATGAGACATTGACCGTATCAGTGTCGCCACTGACATTCACGCCAAATGATTGGGCATTGAGGGAAATGGTTGCCAAGTCACCAACCTGCTTGGCTGCACGCAGTGCACGACTAAACTTGACTGCAGAGAGTTTGACAGAACTGTGTAATTCGACGTCTGGGACGCGAGGTTCTAGCATTGTAGCTCGATCTAATGGTCGAATGGTTCGATTGATCTCTCCAACTTGGATGTTGACTCTTCCATCGTTTTCGTCATAATTCATTTCGATGAGATCTCCGGCTTCAGCCAAGCCGATGAGGTCATGCAGTTTCTTCAATTCAAATCCAATCGTACATGGCTCGCATTCCCATGCTTCAAAGGCTGCAGCATCAATTTCCATTCGCACCATTGCGACATGCATTGCATCCACCGCTCGGACCTCGAGATGTCCATCTTCAAATTTGAATTTAGCATCCTCTACAAGGACTGTGAGAATGTCTACGATGGTTCTCATCGTGTCCTGTTTGGCCGTGATATTCAGCATGGGTCCACCGTACTTACTAACTTCTGAGCAGAGGGGGCTAAAAAGGGTTCACTTCAGAACACCTACGGTGTTTGAGGCAAAATCAGTATTCACGCCACCCATGCCCACATTCTGAGCACGTCAATATTCGAGTTTCTGGTTCATCAGATGCGCGCGTTTGCTGCAACTCAGCATAGACCTTATCTGAATCACATTTTGGGCAGATGTACGTTTTAGTCGTTAAGACGCCACGTTGTTGATCAGCATCTTCAATCACCCTTCGGTCTCTTGATTCAGCCTTGCTGCTTGAAGCAGCTTTAGAGATGTCAATTTCAGTCCCATCTTCCATCATAACCTTGTTTTCAGCGTCACCGCTGTAGCCACAATTGTAGTTGGGGCATTTGATTCGACCTGAGGGGTCTGGGAATGCTAACGTTCCACATTCTGGACAGAACATGGGACCATCCGTGAAATCATTACACTTGAACAATCCTATACCGTGGCTTTCCAATATATCGTTCCGCACGGACTTTGAAGGGGAGGGGTCTGCGTCAATTGTGAAACTCGTATGGGATTGGCGATTTGCCCGCGTCTATGATGACAATCAGCGGGTTATTGACGAGTGTGTCTGGAGTGGAAACCAGACCCCTGTGGCACTTGCTGAACGTTTGGCTTTGCTTATGGAGGGTCGAATGACAACTGAAGCAAGAACCCTCGCAGATCGATTTCCCGAGTGTATAGTGACCCCCTCAACTAGTGTAAATTCTTGGCCTGATTTAGAATCACATGAATCCACCCTATTGCAAGAAGCATCTCTCCAACTCGCGGGACGGAATGTAGCAGATTCCGCATCAAATCCAGACTTCCGCCTCGAGCATCTTGTCCGGGCGACCGAAGAGATGCGAACCGCACACAACACACTTGAATCCCGTATCGTTGAATGGGCTGGACTTTTTCTCCCAAAGCTAGATTTGGATTTAAATCGAAATCAGATTGCTGCTGCAGTGACTGGTTCGGAAAATTTACAGGAAACTGCTGAACATCTTGACACTACGTCGGCTGGAGTAGAAGTTGGAAAAAAGGAGTGGTCCGGAATTCATTCATTGGCTAGTTCGACAGTGAATTTAGCTGCAGATGTTGAAAGAATGGAAGATTCGATTCGAGAACTTTCGAGTATCCACTTGCCATCTCTTTCCTTATTGCTTGGCCCCCTTTTGGCTGCAAAACTTTGCACTACAGCCCATGGGAGGGAAAGATTGGCTCGCCTCCCAGCGAGCACAATCCAAGTTCTAGGGGCTGAGACCGCCTTCTTCATGCATATGCGACAAGGAACACCTCCACCCAAACACGGTCACATTTTTCAGCATCCTTGGATTTGTCGAAGCCCTAAATGGACCCGTGGTTCCATTGCTCGAATGCTTGCCGCCAAAGCGGCCATAGCAGTTAGGGTCGATCATTTTGGGGGCGAAACTTGGACCTCCAAACAAATCTCAGAAATCGAGCAGAAAGTCGGTGAAATTCGTGCACGTAAAAGTCGGAGGTGAGGGTTTGAAATCATTCTCCGAACGGGTTGAAATCCGCGGGCGCAGTCTCTGGTCTCGTAACGCAGTCAAAGGTGTCAGTTTGCGCGGAGAACGCCTGAAGCGAGATGGTCGCAAAGAGTGGAGACAATGGAATCCCCGGGCATCAAAACTTGGAGCCGCGCTAATCAAAGCATCAGAAACAGGTCTTCTGCCTGAACCTGGTTCGATGTGTTTGTATTTAGGGTCGGGCCATGGCACAAGCATCAGTCACTTGCATGATCACATGTGTGGTGCAAAGAATCACCTTGGCGGAGTGATTGTTGCAGTTGACATTTCATCTAGATGCATTCGTGATATGATTAGATTGTCGAAAGCGCGTCCAGGTAAAGTACCAGTAATGGCAGATTGCCGACATACCGAACACATCTTACCTTTTCTTTCAAAGAAAGTGCCATGGCTGTTTCAAGATGTATCTCAATCTGGACAAGTCGAGATGTTTATTGAGGCTTGCAACAATTTCTTGGCTCCAAATGGAACTGGACTACTATCGTTAAAATCAGCCAGTGAACGCGATACACAAGGTGCATTTGATTATGCCGAGAAGTCTCTAAAGGATGCAGGGTTAACATTGATTGAGAGAATCGATTTGGCTGGCTGGGAAGATCAACATGTTCTCTTTCATGTGGTGTGCTGATGCCTGAATTACCCGAAGTCGAAACGGTTCGCCGGGGTTTAATGGAATTGATTGGGAAAGAAATTCTCGCAGTCGAACTGAATCGTGCAGATCTTCGTTATCCTTTTCCAGAGGATATGGATGCGATTGCAGGTCGAAAAATCATAGCCATTGATCGACGTGCGAAATATTTGTTGATTCGTTTAGAGAATGATTTGACATGGCTGGCCCATTTGGGTATGACAGGTCGTTTTGGGAAAACACTAGAGGGGAAGCACGACCATGTCGTCATCGATTTTGTGGATGGGTCACGTTTGGTTTACACCGACCCACGCCGCTTTGGAATCATGGACCTCATTCATGGTGGCAATGAACACAAATTGCTTAATCACCTAGGTCCAGAGCCATTTGGTTCAGAGTGGAACGGGACAATCTTACACTCATCCCTACAGGGGCGAAATATTTCGATCAAGTCAGCCTTGTTAGATCAGAAGATTGTAGTCGGCATTGGGAATATCTATGCGAGCGAAATTCTGTTTAGGGCAGGCGTATCTCCAAATCGCTTGGCTAAAAATATCTCAAAAAAAAAGGCTGAATGCATTTACAATGAGACTCAAAACGTCCTATGTGCAGCCATAGAGGCGGGCGGTTCTACACTTAGAGATGGCCAATTCAAACAAATTGATGGTAATTTAGGTTATTTTCCGCATGAGTTTGCTGTGTATGATCGAGAAGGTGAAAGTTGTACCTCGGTAGAATGCACAAATTTCATTCAAAGAGTGGTTCAATCTGGTCGCTCAACCTTTTATTGCAGTCAATGTCAGAGTTAAACGGCGTACTGAGCCGTAAATTTCGATTCAGAGTGGCATTACCAACGAACCATTGGGTATCTGGAAAATGTCAAAAAACCGGATTTGAGGGTGTTTCTGGCACCCTCTCTTTAAATACTGACCGAAAAAGGCGGAATCGCTCGACACGCAGCGAGCAGGATGAAAAAATGGAAATGAACGAGAAGGGAATGGTCGCAGAGGCTATCGGTAGTATGGCAATCACGCTACTTGTTTGGGGAACCGTCACAGCAGACGGGGCTCCTCACGAGAGTGCAGTGATGGCTGGTGCAGCTGGTGTTACTCTTGCTATTATGTGGATGACGTTTAAGGGATCTGAAATATTGCCGATCATCACGATTGGCAACATGGCAGCTGGACGAACGGATTGGCAGACAGGTGCATTGAATTTTTGCATGCAGATCCTCGGTGGTCTGGTTGGTGCAGGTGTACTTGCTTGGCAAGGTGAAACTGTTTTTGAGGCAGCAGGCACACTGGATGCAACCGGTGCAGCAACTGCCCTACTAGGCGGTTTCTTGATGATGACGGTTTGGGACCGACTTGGTGGTGGTTGGGAGGCTGGTGCATTTGCAGCAGTTCTAATCGTCGCCGGCGTAACCCTAGCCTCCGCTAGCAGCCTCGGTGGCACTCTTGCCGCCGGAGAAATTGGAGATACTGACAATTTCGTTGCCATATTTGGCACGTTGATTGTCGGTGGTATTGGCGCAGCAGCAGCATTGATGCTCAGCGACCAAATCTTCGAAGAAGAGTAAGCCTAACATCGGCAAACCTCAAGATAACTTACAGGCAATTCGGGGGCGGTTTTCCGCCCCCGAGTCGCCTTTTTTTTAGTTTCAACTTCCTCAGCGTTAAGGGCCGTATCCTCCACGAGAGATTGTGGAGTTCCCAGTCGACTTTTGGGGTATCCCTGCTCATCTCGTGTTTGAGATACTTGGATATGGGGCAGGATTTGCTTTTCTCATGCGTGAGAGGCGCATTCATGGTGACACCGTCGATAGTGAGAATCGGGCATGGTTGATTTTGGCAGCTTTGGTTGGAGCGCTTTTCGGGGCTCGTCTGTTGGCATTGATTGAACATTCGAATGAAATCACTTCTGATGTGCCGATTCTATTCCTAGGTGGGAAAACCATTGTCGGGGGATTATTGGGTGGTACACTTGGCATTGAAATTGCAAAGAAAATACTCAGAATTACCGTTCGTACCGGAGATGTCTATGTGACCCCTCTCATCATTTCGATGGCCATCGGACGAATGGGTTGCTTCTTGACAGGGTTACCTGATGCAACCTATGGCTACCACACCGATTTACCATGGGGTGTTGACTTTGGAGATGGTGCTCGACACCCTACACAGTTGTATGGAATTTTAGCACTTGGTGGCATTTGGATATTTCTTGAGAAATGGAATACGCCCATTACAGGCCAACGATTCCAGACATTCACGGTATTGTATTTGATATGGCGAATCATTGTTGATTCAATCAAGGATACAACACCGGTAGAATGGGTGGGGCTAACACCGATTCAATGGGCTTGCGTACTCGGATTGCTGTGGTTCTTCACCTACGGCAAGCCGGGTGAACGTTCAATAGATGAAGCGAATTAGAAGCCAGTATGAGCGGGAAGATTCGAGACTACCTGTTCTACGATTCAGCAACTAGCGTTTGCTCGGATTGTTTACGACGAACTGAAGGTAAGATCATTATCCAAGAAAACAACGTCTACATGGACAAGTTATGCTATTCGTGTGCTAAGCGCGAGAAGGTGTTGCTTTCCGATGATGCAGAGTATTACCGCCGATGCCGCGAGGTCTATGTCAAACCGAGTGAGATGCCTGAACGTTGGAATACTCCAATGAAGTATGGTTGCCCCTACGATTGCGGTCTTTGTCCTTCACACGAGCAACACTCTTGTCTGACATTGATTGAAGTAACCGATCATTGTAATCTCAAATGTCCTATCTGCTATGCGGACAGTGGACCTGAGCGCAAGGAAGACTATCGCACACTGGAGCACATCATAGAGATGCTCGATGCTGTAGTCGAAAATGAACTGGAACCGGATGTAATCCAAATTTCAGGTGGCGAACCTACGCTTCATCCAAATTTCTTTGAAATTCTCGATGCAGTTCGCGAGCGCCCTGTTCAACATTTGATGGTTAACACAAATGGAATTCGTATTGCCAACGAACCTGAATTTGCTGCAAGGTTGGCTGAATACAAACCAGGCTTCGAACTATACCTACAATTCGATAGTCTGGAAAAAGAGCCATTGATGCGTCTGCGTGGTGCAGACCTCCGGGAGATACGGCGCAAAGCCTTGGAGAACCTTGAGGCCCACAATGTCTCAACAACCCTTGTTGTCACACTACAGAAGGGCCTAAATGACCATGAAATTGGTGAGATTATTGAATACGCACTGTCTTGGAATTGTGTTCGTGGTGTCACCTTCCAGCCGATTCAGGAAGCGGGGCGTCACGAGGATTACGATGTATCCAAAGATCGTTTGACCCTCTCTGAAGTTCGTCGGATGATTGGTGAACAATCCGCAACCTTCGAGATTGAGGATATGCTCCCGGTCCCCTGCCATCCTGATTCCATCTCCATGGCCTATGCGCTTCGAATGGGTGGGACCACAGTCCCACTCACGCGCCACATCGATGATGAAACTCTTCTAGCAGGCCCGCGCTCGACCATTCAATTTGAGCAAGATCAAGAGTTGAAATCCAAGGTAATGAGTTTACTTTCAACCGCGCATAGTCCCGATTCAGCGGGTCATTCTCTGGCTCAATTGTTGTGCTGTCTACCCGAACTTGAGATGCCGACCCAATTCTCTTACGACAATGTATTCCGAATCATCATCATGGATTTTATCGATGCACATTCATTCGATTTGCGTAGTATCAAGAAAACCTGCGTTCATATCGTCAGTCCTGATTTGCGCATCATTCCCTTTGACACCTACAACATGTTCTATCGCGGTGAACTGGAAGAGACTATTCTAGAACCAATTCGTCGCGAACTCGGACTTGCAGGCATGGCTCTTTTAACACCTGAAGAGAAGCGCAATTTACTCGGGAACTTGCCGATGGCACAAGGAGAGGTCGCTGATGAATGATGAATACAAACCAGACTCCTTGATAGTATCAGAGGATTCTGCCCTGATGCCCGACTCTACTGCAACACTCACGGGCACAACTGCCACATTGTCCGGCGTAGAGGCCTTGTCGAACGCTTCAGCCGAATACAAGTACATCGCAGGTCCCGACGGCCAGATGTACGCAGTAAAGCAGGAACCCTTCATCTGGAAGAAATTCTTCATTGGCCTAGGCGTTCCGCTATTCTTGATGATTGTGCCACTCATCCTGTCATTGATTGCTGAAGGCATGGATTCCTACCATGATGACGAATACGAAACCGAACGCGTTGATTTAGAACTTGTAAATGGCACGGCATACGCAGCCAATTACGCCCTAGACTCTGACCAAAATATTGAGTGGTGCTGGCTTGAATCTCGCCTTGGGTACAGTTGTGATCCACAAGGCAATTCAGTGATGCGAATATATGCAGAAACGGATAACACATTCGACCTTATTCGTGGTAATGGCACATCGTATTATGCAAATTTCAGTTTGGATTCCAACCAGTCTCTCGCTGGTTGCGAAATTCACGTATGGACCGAAGATAGTTATCAATACTGCGATGTCAGTCGCATATCCAGTTATTTCCGCATCATCAAAGAGACATGGGAAGATGGGGGTGGAAGTAGTGGACAAGTAGGCTATTGGAACGCCACCACCGGGGTGATTGACTATGATGATGGCGAGGATCACGGTTTAGAGATTGAGATTTCGATATATGTGAGCGAGGTGGTCGGAATCTGGACGCAAGAGGAAGGCGTATTCCATTTTGATAGTGGGGAGGATCATGGAACCACTGTCGACATTCATGTTGAAACAATCGACACGGCCGCAGAAGAAGAACGAGATAACGCTCAGGACACAGTCGACGTAATGATTGGAATTTCGACCATCATGTGTCTAGCAGCCCCTCTCGTATCCATCGGCATGATCATCTATGGATTTGCTGCAAGTGGTGGGAAAGCGATGGGGATTGGCGCAATCGTTGCCCTTGTATCGTATCCCATCATCGGCTTTTTTGGATGCATCGCCGCCCTCTCGGCTGGCTGGTGATTCCGAATTTATCCCACTACTCGGCTTTCTCCACCCGCATTGTTCATAGACGCACTTTGAGGGGTCACGTCTGAATCTTAGGATTCAGAGTGATCATATGTGCAAAGAAACAGAAGCCAAGTTGTATGCTGAAGGAATCGCCACGTTTGCCTTGACGTTTATCGGTGCAGGGTCAATCTGGGTATCAGGAGGGGACCTTCTAACTGTGGCTGTTGCTCATGGCATCATACTCGCTGTGATGGTTACGGCGACCATGAATATCTCTGGCGGTCATGTCAATCCTGCTATCACAATTGGATTCATGGCAACCAAGCGTATCGAACCAAAGCTTGGTGCTCAATATATTGCAGCCCAATTGACTGGCGCACTTCTAGCGGGCGGCATTCTCTATTCAATCGGTGCCGGAGGTGTTGGGACACCTGCTCCAGGAGACTCGATTATTGAGGTCAGCACGCAGCAGGCAATTCTTATTGAAGCAGTATTGACATTCCTGTTGATGACGGTCATCATGGGCACAGCGGTCGACGACCGAGCCCCAGCAGGTATTGCCGGCTTTGGAATTGGTCTTACAGTCATGGCGGACATCCTCATGGGCGGTCCATTGACAGGCGCAGCAATGAATCCAGCTCGCTGGGCAGGCGTCTGGGTCTTTGGAGACATGGAGAATAACATCGATCTCATCATCTACACAGTTGGCCCCATTATGGGTGCCTTACTCGGTGTTCTATTGTGGGACAAGATGACGCCCGGTGACACAGATACTGAGTGACATCACATATTTCTTCGATATTGTCCACCGACTTCGAACAGTGCCCCAGTGATTTGACCGAGGCTGGCTACTTTCACAGTCTCCATCAGTTCAGCGAAGACATTGCCCCCGGTTTGTGCCACTTCTTGCAGACGTTCGAGTGCTTCTGGTGCTTCCTTGACGTACTTCTTATGGAACTGTGCGAGGCGAGACAAGCAGCCCTGCTTTTCCTCAGGTGTAGCACGAGCCAATTCCATGTCAAAGTCATCTGCACTGGATTCATCAAAGGCGACTGCTTTTGGATTTTCAAAGAAGTTCACCCCTGTAATAGGTAATTCACCAGAATGCTTCAACTCCTCATAGTAAAGTGACTCATCTTGGATTTTGCCACGTTGATACATGGTCTCCATCGCGCCGAGTACACCACCACGTTCAGCGATTCGCTCGAACTCGGTTAGAACTGCCTCTTCTACGAGGTCGGTGAGTTCATCAACGATGAATGAGCCTTGAAGTGGATTCTCTGTTTTGGTCCATCCACTCTCCTTGTTAACAATCAACTGAACGGCCAGTGCCCTTCGTACGCTTTCTTCGGTCGGTGTGGTGATGGCTTCGTCGTAGGCATTGGTGTGTAGGCTGTTGGCTTGGTCTTGGACCGCCAGTAGAGCCTGTAATGTGGTGCGAATATCGTTGAAGTTAATCTCCTGGGCGTGCAATGATCGACCAGACGTCTGGATGTGGTACTTCAGCTTCTGAGAGCGCTCGTTACCGCTGTAGAGGTCACGCATGGCCACAGCCCAGATACGACGGGCCACACGTCCAATCACGGTGTATTCGGGGTCCAACCCATTGGAGAAAAAGAAGGATAGATTTGGTGCAAATTCGTCAATTTCCATACCACGGCTGCGATAGTACTCGACATAGGTGAAGCCATTTGCCAGCGTGAAGGCCAACTGACTGATTGGATTGGCCCCAGCTTCTGCAATATGGTATCCGGAAATGCTCACTGAGTAGTGATTTCGCACCCCTTGATCGATGTAAAATTGCTGGACATCCCCCATTAGTTTGAGGCTAAACTCGGTTGAGAAGATACAGGTATTTTGCGCTTGGTCTTCCTTGAGGATGTCAGCCTGAACAGTGCCACGAACCGTCTGTAGAGTATTCTCGGAAATCTTTGCATGCTCTGCTTCGGTAGGTTCGCGTCCATTCTCTTCGTTGAACTTGACAACCTGCTGCCGGATGGCCGTATTGAAGAACATCGCCAAAACAATGGCCGCAGGTCCGTTGATGGTCATCGACACACTGGTATTTGGGTCACCTAGATCGAAGCCGTCAAACAGTGTACCCATTTCATCCACGGTGTAGATACTGACGCCCGATTCGCCGACCTTACCATAGATGTCTGGTCGGGTGTGTGGATCACGTCCATACAGGGTGACACTGTCGAATGCCGTAGACAAACGAGCGTAGTCTTCGCCTTCACTGAGGTAGTGGAACCGCTTATTTGTACGGGCTGCGGGTCCTTCACCTGCGAACATTCTCGTGGGCAATTCATCGGCCCGCTTGAAGGGGAAAACACCAGCCGTGTATGGGAATGAACCGGGGACATTCTCACAGCGTAGCCACCCAAGGAGATCACCTGCATCCGCGAAGTTGGGCAAGGCTACACGGGGAATGCTTGAATGGGCCAATGATTCGGTCGTTGTATCGACAGAGAAGTCCTTGCCTCGGACCTGATATGTGTAGGTGCCACTACGGTACTGCTTCGCTTTCTCTTCATATTCTGAAATCATTGTCCACACCATTGGATGAATTGTGTTGCGAATTTCTTCTGCTTGGATACGAATATCAGCAACTGCGGTCGCAGCACCTGTGGAAAGGGTGGTACCTGTACCATCGACAAGGCTCGCCATGTGTCGAGCTGTTGCCTCCAACTGCTGGACTAGTCGCACCTTTTGCGACATCTCATCGGTCCGTGAATGGTATCCGCGAATCGTTCGTGAGATGTCTGCGAGGTAATGAATTCGCTCTGGTGGAATGATGTGTTGAGGCTCAGGCATCCCACTCTCGGGCAATTGTGGTTCACGTGCGGCAAGGATCATTCCGTGGCGTTCCGATAGGATACCTGCTAGACGTTCCCAAAGCAAATCGACACCAGGGTCTGAAAATTGGTTCGCAATCGTTGGGATGACTGGCAACGCCTCATCTTCCATCTCGAACAGATTTCGATTGCGCTTGACCTGTTTGCGGATGGCACGAAGCGCATCTTCAGCGCCACGTTTTTCGAATTTGTTAAGGACTACCAAATCGGCAACATCCAACATCTCAATTTTCTCCAACTGTGTATGTGCACCAAATTCGCTGGTCATTACATACAGACTGACATCACTGACATCGGTAATCGCATCACTGCCTTGCCCGATTCCACTTGTTTCCACAAAAATGAGGTCATATCCTGTCGCTTGGCAAACCTCGATGGCTTCACGGGTTTTTTCAGAGATTTCCTTGCCGCTAGACCGGCTGGCAAGGCTGCGCATAAACAATCTATCACTGGTGAGAGTGTTCATGCGAATTCGATCTCCAAGCAGAGCCCCTCCTGTACGCTTTCGCGTGGGGTCGGTGCAGAGTAGTGCAACATTGAGTTGCGGGTTTTGTGTCGTAATCCGACGCATTAGTTCATCCAAGAGACTCGATTTCCCCGCCCCGCCTGTTCCAGTAAACCCAATCACTGGAACACGGGTTTCCATTGGTCGACTTCGACATGCTTTGAGAGATTGAGCGAAAGTGACAGGATCTGCATTCTCGGCCACGGAAATGAGGCGAGCAACCTTCGCTCTCTGTGCAGGTGTCACCGGAGAATTCAACCCAATATCTTGAGTGAGAAGATTGCATTCACTGGCCAGTTGAACCAAATCATCAATCATTCCGAGCAGACCCATTTGGCGACCGTCATCTGGGGAATAAATCCGAGTAATTCCAGCGGCATGTAAATCTCGAATCTCAGGTGGAGTAATAGTGCCGCCACCGCCGCCAAAGATACGAATATCTTCCCGACCTGCAGCGTTTAGCAATTCCCGGATATAGGTGAAATATTCCATGTGTCCACCTTGATAGGAGGTTAGTGCCACCGCATGCGCATCCTCTTCAATGGCTGCTTTGACTACATCGAGGGCACTACGATCATGACCCAGGTGAATCACTTCGCAACCGGCTGCTTGAATTAATCGTCGCATGACGTTGATGGCCGCATCATGGCCATCGAACAGTGAGGCTGCAGTCACCACACGTAGGGGAACCCCTGATGCATCAAAGGCATGGCCAGTATCTTCCGAAGCCGGTGCAGACGCCCCACTCGCCATGTAAATGCGAGGTCAAGGCAGCGCTTGAGCCCATCGGCGGTGGCCGTAGGCCACCGTGCGCGTACGTGAGGGGTTTGAATTCAAGCGTACATATCTTCGATTTGCGACGCCCAATTCTCACGAATTTGGATTCTCCGAATCTTTAGAGTTGGTGTTAGTTCACCATCGTCAACAGTGAAATCACGTGGTAGAATTGTGAATTTTTTGATTTGTTCAGGTGGAGCAAATTGCTTATTCAATTCCATCACTTGAGCTTCAATCTCGGCATGAATATCTGCACCATCAGTGTATTCTGAAAGTTGGTGACCTTGCTCGTTCAGCAATGCGACTTGCTTGGCAGGATCCTTGGGTAGGTGTGCTCCATCCATACCGAATTTGTCACGAAGAATAGCTGAGACATCCAAGGTCAGTAGTGCACTGCAGAACTTGCGTCCATCTCCAACTAGGAAGCACTGGGATACGAGTGGAATTGCCTTCATTGTCTCTTCAATGAGTAGGGGTGCGATGTTCTTGCCACCTGAACTGATGTAAAGTTCCTTCTTTCGCCCGGTAATTGTAACGAATCCTTCTGAATCAATTTTACCAATATCACCGGATCGGAGCCAGCCATCATCCATGACATCAGCAGTCGCTTCTGGGTTGTTGTAGTATCCCTTCATTACGTGGCGGCCACGGAACATGATTTCTCCATCATTATCAATCTTAATTTCGGTGCCAGGCATGGTTTTACCGACAGATCCGATTTTCACGTTACCTGTATAATTGAGCGTAGCACCAGCTGTAGTTTCGGTCATCCCATAACCTTCGTACAAGGGTACACCAATGTGAGTGAATAGTTTCAAAATATCGGGGTTAATTGGTGCTGCACCTGTAATTGCATATTTGCAATTGGCCATGCCGATTTTTCGCTTGACAGCCTTTTGTAGAACCTTCTTCAATATCGGAATCTTGAGTCCAATTCGAATAACTGCCTTTGAATCTAAAGTGCTTTTCAAATTTGAATAAACCTTCTCATAAATTCGCGGTACACCAATGAACAACGCAGGTTGTACTTTCTTCGAATAATCAACAGCATGCAGAGCATTGTCTACTACGCGCATGTGGAATGCATCTCTAACCCACAAGTGGTTGTCCGCGGCTTGTCCAAACACGTGAGCGAGAGGTAACCAAGACACATATCCATCACCGGGGTTGAACCGAACCACTTTCGCAATACTGTCTAGGGTATGTGCAAAATTGTCATGTGTGAGTTCGACACCTTTCGGATTACCCGTTGTCCCCGAGGTGTAAATCAGAGACGATGTATCTTGAGGTTCTATTCCTCCCATTCTCTCTCGAATCAGGCTTGTATCAACATCTTTTCCAATCTCAAGGAAATCAGACCAAGAAATTGCATTATCGCTGGTCATGGAGCCGGAGCCATCCAAAACAATGGCTTTCTCAATCAGTGGTAATTTATTCATTATTTTGTCCATTCGAGTTGTCGGCATCTTAGCAGAATCGTCACCACCCTGGGGGTTTGTACCAACAAATACGAATCGTGATTGTGAGTTTCCGACAACCCACTCTACTTCTTCCGGTGAACAGGTGTGGTAGACTCCAACTGCAGCGCCATTCATCATCTGAGTTGCAGCATAAATTAGATACCACTCAGGTCTATTGTAGGAATAGATGCTAACTTTGTCATTTTTTGCATAGCCAAGTGCATGCAAAGATTTTGCGATTGTGAGGGTTTTGGCTAGAACTTCCGACCATGTATCGGTATTCCATTCCCAATCAACACCTCTCTGTGCTTCACCCTTGCGAGTGGAAAGTGCGGGCATATTTCCGTATTGTTCTGCGTTTCTAAACAAGTATTCAGGGGTCGTCATCTGGCTTGACATTGCATCGCCTACGCTGAAGCGCGTCACTTAACATTCTCCCCGGCGGATTGAGCCCTTAAATTCCCAATACGGTGGAGAAAGCAGCCCTCCAATCGGCACCACCGTTTCGATTTGCAAAGGGAGATGCTGGACTTGGATGTGGCACCCAATCAACTTCGATATCGTTGAATATTGCAGCAGCTTGTTTCTCTGCATATCTTCCTACACCGATGACTCGGGTGATGTCCATTTCAGTGACCACAGTGCGTAGATGCTGATCACAAATCGCCTTCAGTTGCTTAGAGGCACCCCCAGTCAATTTGTCTGGCGTGATATTCTGTCCAGCCTTATTGAACATCCAAAGTGGGCAATGATTGACGATGTAGATATGTTTACTCACGGATTCTGGTGTCCCGTAATGTTCTGCAAGGAAGGACCAGATTCTTCGCCCACTCACCTCTGGTTTTGGGCACCCAAGACCGAATACGGTGCGTTTTGGATGAGTTGACGATGGCTGATGCACCTCGAGGTTGGTAATCTCTAGGAAATCTCGGACTTGTTCGGGGCACCCAAACGGCACACCTGTATTTCCCATTCCATGGCCTGGATTCATGCCAACCAGCAGTGTTTTTGCACCGTTACCAGAGAATCGTTGAATCCATTCTCGGTGAGGTTCCCAAGCATAATCCAAGGGGTTGTAAATCCAATCGATTTGCTTGCAATCTTTGAGCAGGGATGGCATCAGTGCTGAAGCAGCATCGCGGAGTGTTTCTGCAGCTTCCTTGACTGCCTGCATTTCTCACGCCTTGCCTTTTCGCTGAATATAGTCCGAGTAATTACCGGGATAGACTCGTATCGTTCCATCCCCTGGCAATTCCCAAATCGTGTCGCATACTTTGTCGAGGAACCATCGATCGTGACTGACAGTTAAAATAGAACCATCATATTTGTTCAATGTCTCTTCCAGTGCCTCTTTTGCATCTGTATCGAGATGGTTGGTCGGTTCATCCAAGAGTAACATATTGTTCTCTTCAAGGAGTAATTTCAGCATGGCGATTCGAGCCCGTTCACCCCCACTGAGTTTTTCCAACGGTGTAGATACCATTTCAGGCGTAAATTGGAATTGACCCAACATGGAACGAATCTTGGCATATTCCATTCGTGGTTTCAATTTCTGAACTTGTTCCACCGGTGTCAAATCAAAATCAAGCGTTCGATGATCCTGATGGAAATAACCAATTTCTACCCCAGGTCGAACATCGATAATTCCTTCATCAAGTTCGACTTCCCCATTGATAATCCGAAGTAAAGTGGTTTTCCCTGCACCATTTGCACCGACAATACCAATTTTCTGGCCACGCCTTACTCCGATTTCCACCTTGTTCAGGATAGGTCTTTGCAAGCCTTCGAATTTTAGTGACGCCTGCCTGAAATCCAAAACATCGAGGCTAGATTTTTCAGTTGATTGTAAATCAAATTGGAGTTCTCTTCGTTCGCTTGGTTTCAATGTTTTCAGCCATTTAAGTTCTCGTTGTGCACGCGACAACATCTTGTGTTTCTGTGAAATTGATTTATCGAATTTATTTGCTCTTTTCATCGATTGTAGGGCTCCAGTGACACGTTTGATTTCTTTTTCGCATTTGTTTATTCGATCTTCAAGAGTTTGTAAGAACAGTACTTTTTGTTGAAGAAATGCCGTATAATTTCCAGCGTATCCACGTGTGTGACCATCATGTATCTCAAGGATATGTGTACATATTCGGTCCAAGAAAAATCGATCGTGGCTGACAATCAGTTGAGCTCCTTGGAATTTTGTCAGAAATGTTTCCAGCCACTGTAGTGTAGGCAAATCGAGGTGATTGGTTGGTTCATCGAGAAAGAACACATCAATTTCACCCAAACCAACCAATTGCCGCGCAAGTGCAACTTTGGCCCGCTCCCCTCCCGATAGTTTGGTCAATGGCATGTCTAACGGATGGTGTCCTAGTTCCAACGCATTGAGAATATTCTTTGCATGACCAGCAACATCAGAACCACCCGATCGTGCGGAGAGTGCTTGTAACTCAGAATATCGATCGAGGACAGGTTGCCAATCTCCTTCGTAAAATGAGGGTTCAGCCATCCGTGTTTCAATGCTTGATATTTCTTCTTCGAGCTCTTTGAATTGGTGACCACGCCGATTCAATTCTTGTTCCAATGTCGCATCTTCATCAATGTCCCGAACCTGAGTGAGATAAGCGATTCTGAGCCCGGGAGCAAATGTGATGTCCCCAATATCTTGAGCCTGTTCAGAAATGGTCCGGAGGAGTGTTGTTTTGCCCGCGCCATTGTGGCCGACAACACCGATTCTGTCGCCTTCCTCAATTCGTAGATTGATACCATCGAGAACCGTGACGGCACCAAAGGCTCGATGAATATCCTCAAGTCGTATCAATTCTCGAGCCAAATTCAGACCTCCAATACGTTCTGGGCAATTGCAGGTAGTTCAACATCAGCAGCTTCAAACCATGCTTCTAAACTACCAAATCGTCGTTCATTACGTGCTTCTTTCACCCGAGTAGAAATTAGGTTCCAAGCAGACTTTTCACCAATTCCGGGAATGGCAACCAATTGTTTTTGATTGACTGTATTCATGTCTAGATTCGCTTCTATACCCGTAATAGAACGTGCTCCATGTCCAGTCACCAGAATGTTGCCCCGAGTTTCAAGTGGGATATGGTAGGGGACTCCAATCAGAATAGGGTAGGCTCCAATTTGCCGTCCAAAGGTGATGCCACTCTTACCATGGATTGCAGGGTCACGGTGACTTTCATCCAAATGGGCAGGTAATCGGATACGGCCGTCATGTGACTCCCATGTTACATCGGTCAACAACTGTCCCAATGGGAATAATTCAGTCAACAGAGGAGAATCGATTTGATCCCTTGTCCAAGTTTTGAAATCAGAAAAATGCTCGGTCGGAATTTCTTGGAAGCCTTCTCCTTCGACCTGTCGAATGTTGATTCTCCTTAACCACAATCCTTCGTTTCGAATCGAAGCCAAGAGATCTTTATTCATCTGATAGGTTGCTGCGGTTTCCCCATTCAAACCGGCAATAAAATTGAGTCCAGGTAGAAGTTTAGGCAATCCTCTTTCTCCTCGCTCCCGGCCATATTGATTGATGTGGCGAATCGCAGTTTTCAATTGTTCAGAATCACAATTCAACCAATTCGCTTCATGGACTGCAGGGTCTGCAGATTCTAATCCAAAAGATAGGACTGATCCATCGGAGAGTGTCTCGATGAGAGTTTTCGTAATCTCGGTTGCCGGCTCTAAATTTTCTGCAATTATCGAAGGATTGGCATTGTCGACATGCAGTGTCTCTAGCCGCTCATCTTCCCGTAATCCATGCAATAGTTCTGCCAGCGGTTCTGGATTTGGAATTGGATATTCCATTTCGACAACACCATCTGCCATGTAGGTGTATACATCAGTCATGCCTCCAAGTCTAACATGCTTGACGCCTTTGTCAAGGGCTCGAGACACTTCGGTGATAACATCGTGTGGGGTTCGCCAAATGGGTACGCCTTTTTTTGGTTCAATGCAGAATCGACATCCACGTTTGTAACGGACACATCCTTGGTAAACTTCGACCTCATATGTCAGCGGCCCAGACAAGTCTGGGTGTTCGGTAACAGCTTTCGAAACCGCTCCAGCTTGTGCCCACGCGGTCCATTCAACATCAGTTCGTCTTTGATGTCGAAACTCATCTGTTGAAAGATACCACGAAAGTGTTGCATCAGTATCTTGTACGCAGAGAAAGAGGTTCTTTCGAAGGGGTTGCCAACCTTGTTGTTTCCATCCTCGAATCGCCCATCCTCCAGCGAAGAAGGGGACATTCAGAGGGAGTGTCTTGACGAGTTCATCGGTTTCACGCAGACTGATGGGCGTCCCACGAAGGTATTTTCCGGGAACGACCGCACCTGCGAGTAGGACAATCCCTTCGAGTTCAGATATATTGGGACGCTGACCCAGACGCCATTGGTCGATGGTGATGTAGTCATATTCGATGCTGCGACTTTCGAGAACACCGCAGATATAACGAACATGGAAACCG
>JAPKEY010000108.1 GCA_028821815.1 Candidatus Poseidoniales archaeon
CGGGCATTGTGAAGAAGGTGCTGAAATTCGTGTGCAAGGATTGTATTTCGCCATGACAAATCATCGATGTCAACGTAGATGATTTCACGTGTTGCCGCCATGCTGGGCATGAAATATCCACCAGTGTTTCCCCCACCATCAATCGCGTAGATAACAATCTCAATCTGGCAATTGTTGTCAACATCCGGAGGGTTTCCGAAGTAGTTTGTATTCGTTGGGAAAATGGTGGTTTCCCAAGTCGAACCGATGTTGTTCAATGTAGTCGATGAGACCGATTGGCCATTTTCAATGAGGATTGCAGCATTTGCCGTCACGTGCATGGCTGAAACCTGAATTTGACCCGCTGTTGTTTGTACCGTTCCCGTTTGTCCAGCCGTCCACGCATTCTCACAAGCACGTCCAGATGTTCTTGCACTTGTGGCCGGTTCTTCAAAGGGTAATACAAGCCCAGGGTAGCCATCATCAGCCCACTGTTGCTTGAGGTGCCGGGTGGCACTGAAGATGAGTTCGTCTTCGTCACCTGCGAAGAGGTAGAGTTTTCCATTTACCATAGGATCAAATTCATCAAGGTCGTAGAAAAGCCCCCCTGTAGATGTGGATTCAGAGCCTGAATCCCCATCGCTTGCAGCGGCAAAGGGCACCCAAGATGCCAGAATCATCAGTGAAACCAAGAATAGACTTTGGGGGCGGTTGCCAGCGGACATTTAGTCACCTCGCGGGAACACTACGTGTTCCGCGTTGACTTTGACCCGAGCAGGTATTTAACACAAGGTGGAGCATTGTTCATACATGCTCGGGGGGCGAGGTGTATTGGCGGTTTTGTGTACCACCCTATTTTTGCTATTCTCAACCCCGATTATGGGGGCACAAGACGGCGATTCAGCGTATGTTCGAGCCGAGTCATATGTGGTGGTTGAACAAGACAATGTTTCACATGATTTAACTGCATATACACAAGGATTGGAATTTTACGAAGATCGATTGTTTGAATCAACAGGAAAGTACGGGAATTCGACACTGCGCGAAGTGAATCATTCAACCGGCGAAATCATCCGCTCAATCAATTTGGATGCCAGCGAATTTGGCGAAGGCATAACATTTGTCGATGATGAAATTATCCAACTCACTTGGAAAGAGGGTGTCGCCTATCGTTACGATATGGAAACATTCGAGATCATTGCAAATTATACCTACGACGGAGAAGGTTGGGGGTTGGCCTTTGATGGCACCCACCTCATCATGTCCAATGGCTCTAATGTTCTACAATTCCGAAACGCTTCAACATTTGAATTGGAGTCAACACTCAATGTCACGTTAAACAATGAATCACTCAGCCGTATCAATGAACTTGAAATGGTGAATGGATTGTTGATGGCAAACATCTACCAGACAGAGGAGATTGTAACCATCGATTTGGTTTCGGGTGTGGTTATCGAACATATTGATGCAAGTGGTTTGAAACCTGAAGGGGGAGAAGTTCTGAACGGCATCGCCTTTGATTCCACAACACAATCATTGTGGATTACAGGCAAATACTGGTCGAAGATGTACAATGTAACTTTCACAGTGCCCGAGCCCCCTCCACTTCCTGAACCTGAACCAGAAGTTGAGGCTCCAGAATCTACTGCAAATAGTGTTGATCCAATTTATTCAGAAATCATACTTGCCATCTTGCTGATCGCAGTCGTGATTCTAATCACCATGACCTTGAAGGACGGCGGACGCAACCCACGTAATGGGGGGCCACCAAAATGAGCGAAGATGAAGATCTCGTTGTCCGTTTGGATGTCGATGAGGAAGTCGAAGCAGCAGCTCGACGCGGCTCTCAGGAAGATGCACTTGAGTGGTCCGGAAATGTTGCGATCAGCCTGATTATTGCCGGCTCACTCATGGGCCTCTGGTTCGGTGCCTTACTGTTTGCAGCAGACCCGCAAGATGTCCTTGAAAATCCTCTATTCATCGATCAAAATACTGCGACCGTCAATGGCCAATTATTGTCTGCAGTCGATGAGGCTAACCTCACAGGCGGGGACCCAATTGAGGGTATACAAGTCATTTTGCTAGATATTGATGATGAACCCACTGGCCATAGTGCTTACACCAATAGAGATGGCCGTTTTTCGATGTTAGATGTTCCCAAAGAAGAATCATTCACCCTCAAGGTTGCACATTCCGGTAACAAAACCCTCCGCATCACATTCAATCCAGGTGAACAGGCTGATCTTTCACTTACCATGACACCTGGTGAAGGTGTCGTCGAAGAAGACTTGCGACGTGATTCCCACCTTGAGAGTGCAGTTTTACTCGCATCTGTGGTCGCATCATTGACAGTAATATCAGCCCTATTCGGCCTAGCTGGTGCGGCTGAAGCTAGGCGCGGGAAGCATTACCGTAGAACTCAGTATCTATGTGGAATCGCATTGTTCAGTCGCGGTGGAATTTTCATCGGTCCAATGTTAATTTTGGCTGGCATGGGAATGCTTTCAGCCACCAAGAAACATTTCGAAGATTTCGAAGAAGACGAGAATTGAGGTGCGAAGATGTACCTGATTACCGTAGAGGGCGGCGATGGTTCGGGGAAAGGGCTGGCCACGAAAATGATTGCAGAGATTCTGGAAAAAGAATTCACCTTCGCCGGTGTCGATGTGACTGCCGAACCTCGCAGGAATGCTGAACTTGGAATAATGGCTGTTGAAGCCGTTCGTACCGGTGATGCAGGTCCAACTCGTGAAGCGGTATATTTTGCAGCCGACCGGATGGACCATTCACACACCTGGATTCGCCCGCGCTTGGGGCAAGGCCGCGTGGTCGTTAGTGAGCGAAATGTCCACTCTTCCTTGGTCTATCAAGGTGTAGTGGGCGACCTCGGAATAGAGGAGGTTGCTCGAATGAATGCGGCTGCAATGATTCCAGACCTTTGCATTTGGGTTGATTGCGATCCCGGTGCAGCATTGCGTCGAATTAAACACGATACACTCCGCCTCACGCTTGATAAAACTGAATATTTTGAAACCGATGAATATCAGGTCAGAATTCGCCAGGGGTATCACGATTTATTGGGCGGTGTTGTTCCAATGCCGACACCGTTTGATTTGGGACGCGTCGTTGGACCGATTGTCAATGATGGTACGAAAGATGATTTACGCAAGAAGTTACAATTCGAAGTTAGACGATTTCTCCATGAGCGCCCACCTCCAATCAATGTCTCAAGTGAAGAAGTTGAACGGCATATGCTGGGACGTGCTTTGACATCACAACGTGGGCAAACCACTCTTAATGTCGTTGAATCACGGCCTGCTCGCAGTAATTTGGATTGGCTTGACTCACGCAAACCCTGGGAAATTATGAGGGATTCGACCCAAATTTACATCAGTGCGATTCAAGCATCCGACACACCCTCGAGACTTGATGCTCCACTTGACCCGCTGAGCCATCCTGTACTCGCCATTGTCGGAACCCTTTCTTTGCTACCCAGTGTCGAAATTCATGAATTACGTGCATGGCTTGGCCCTGTTCGAATGGTCACGGAACGCCACACCCGGCGTATGGTGAAAATTTTCCACGAACAATCTGGCTGGGTCAGGGTGTATCGTTCACTTGTGGGTAGTGATGCCTCACGCTCTGAATTACGCTCTGATTGGCAAGCATTCGGTCGAATTGGTATTGCACTATGGCCGTTGAAAGAAACTCTCTCGGAATGGCGACGCACCCATGCTGGTTCATCTTGGAAACATGGGCTTAGTGCAGCACTATCATCCAATCCCAGCGCTGCGGATTCCTGTATTGCCCGTTTGGCAATTCTTGGTTCGGGTAAAGCCGATGTATCTCCACCGAGTACCCGTGAAGAACTTCTTGTTTGGTGGCAAAACGGCGCTGTTTGATTATTCGCTCTCATCCATGGCAGTATTTGCAACCGACAAACGTGCACCTGCAGGAAGTTGAACCATCGTAGGGTCAAGGTTGAATTTTTCTGGCCTAGATGACAAACTTGCACACAAGTACCACCCGATGATAAAACCAAATGGGATACCGGTGATTATGCGTACCGGGTTAGTTGATTCGTATGCAGTTACCGCTTGGATACCACCGTCGAGAATGACAGGTAAACAAAACAGCAAACTGGTACCTAGCATTGCAGATAAGCGCCGATCATTTTTGTAGAGTGATACAATCATGGTATCTGGAAATAGCGTCAAAAATGAGTCGCGTATGGTCCATCTATTGAGTCCACGTCTAGAGAACCACCACCCGCCGAGTGCAAGTCCGAGAAAGATGCCAACATCACGGGTGCAAACCGGCATCTGGTTGCCATTTATTGTCCATGAGCGCTCATGTTTTTGATGGCAATTCAAGTCACCAAAACCATAGATGAAGGCATAGTATGGATTTAGTTCGGCCCAAGCAAATGTCCCACCGTGAGCGCTTTGGTTGTGGCCCATTTCACCGCCATCAAAATGGTCATTATTCCCCCAAGAATTCCCTGATGCATAATCCATCATATTCGCTCTTCCTGACAGCTCCGGAACCGAATCTGTTGGCATCATCAGTGGAACCAAAAACATCGAGATACAATAGAAACCAGCAATGCCGAATACCCAACGGCTGACCTTTGTTTCTCGGTCGCGACCTTCCAATCCATTTCGAAAGGGAGGCTCCATATCGGCTCGACTCTCAATGGCACCTAATGTGCTTCCTGTTGCATTCTCTGCCGCCCCATTCATAGCCGGCAACACCGCGGCGAGTTCAATGACTGAACTTAGGGTGCGGGACTTGTTCTCACTATCCACCGTACTGGGCCTCATGGTTGGTACGATGTCCTTCTTCATGCACATCTTTGCGAATGGGATGGATGTTTCTAATCTCGAACAATCCGCTCGAATCGGTGGAATGGTTGGTGTTTCAACAACGATTGTCATCTTGAGTTACACATCGGTTCGATATGTTGAACGCAATCGCCGATTGTCGGAAGTCATCGTCGACATCGACCCATTAGATCGATTGCAAATGCTCCTCCATCCTATCGAAGAATCAGCAACATCATTGCCATGGGCAGATGAAAGCCCATGGACAATCTCCAGCCACGTTCGTCGAGATCGCGGTGTATTGACTGTTGATTTACACGATTTGGATTTGAACCAATCAAAAGCCATAATCGAACTCATCATTGGTTCGCGTAATTGGCTGGGCCGAATCCGAATTATCACCGGTCGGGGATTACACTCAAAATCGGTTCCGAAAATACGTCCGATGACAATCGAAAG
>JAPKEY010000109.1 GCA_028821815.1 Candidatus Poseidoniales archaeon
AGGCCTTTCAGATACATTGCTTCGAGCGGTTGAGTCTGAAGGTTACACCACCCCTACTCCTGTTCAGCAACAATCCATTCCACCTTTGTTGGATGGACGTGATGTACTAGGGGTGGCTCAAACTGGAACAGGGAAAACTGCAGCTTTCGCCTTACCAGTTCTGCAAATAATGGAGAGGAATGAAACTCAAGGGAAACGTTTCATACGTGCCTTAATCCTCTCACCAACACGGGAACTTGCTGCCCAAATCGATGACCGATTTGCCGCCTATAGTGTGCACATGGATGTGCGACACCGCGTTATATTCGGAGGCGTTAGTCAAAAGCCACAGGTCCGAGCTCTCCAGAGAGGGTTGGATATTTTGGTCGCTACACCGGGCCGGCTCTTGGACTTGATTGGACAAAGGCACATCGATCTATCGAAAGTTGAATTTTTCGTTCTCGATGAGGCAGACCGGATGCTTGACATGGGTTTCATCCGCGACATCGAAAAAGTACTCAAGTTACTCCCGAATAACCGACAAAATCTATTGTTTAGTGCAACCATGCCAAAGTCCATTGCAAAGCTTGCAGGTTCATTTCTGCGCGATGCGGTGATGGTAGATGTCAGTCCTGAAGAGATGACTGTTGATCGGATTGAGCAGAAAATCATGTTTTTACGAAGGCCCGACAAGCGGCGATTACTTGCACAGCTGATTCAAGATCACGAGGTCGAACGTGGACTCGTATTCACCCGAACAAAGCATGGGGCAAATCGTTTGGTTAAGCAACTCGGTCAAAGTAACATTGCAGCAGTAGCGATACATGGGAACAAGAGCCAGGGAGCCCGGACCAAAGCTTTAGCCGGATTCAAAGATGGCAGTATCCCAATTCTCGTAGCAACCGATATTGCGAGCAGAGGTATCGATGTCGAGGGGATTACACACGTTTTCAATTATGATTTGCCCAATGAACCCGAAAGTTACGTCCATCGAATTGGGAGAACTGCAAGAGCGGGACGCAGTGGTATAGCCTACGCTTTTTGCGACGAAAGTGAAAGTGGGTACCTTGTTGGAATCCAACAGCTCATCGGAATGGAAATCCCTGTTGACAGCCAGCATCCATTTCATTTCACCGGGGCTATTCCAAAACCAGGCCAAAAACCCGGTAAAGTGAAAGGTCAATCCGGTTCCAGCAGAGGTCCAAGAAATAAAAACTCGCGACAACATCAACGAGGTCAAAATCAACGGCGACCCCGCAGGGATTCAACTCCCAATCAAAGAAGTCAGGGCGGTGGACAGCAGAATAATCAATCCCATCATGGGCGACGACAAGGTGATTCAAACCGACACCGTAATACAAATCGTTCACGAAATGAACGTTCGCAGAGATGAACCTTGTTGTAACAATTCAATGCCAAACCCACCTGTATGGACTTGGGATTAGGGTGTCCATGATGCCCAGGATTTTGGTGTCTCACGAACAT
Organism: Candidatus Poseidoniales archaeon; assembly: GCA_028821815.1. Taxonomy (GTDB): domain Archaea; phylum Thermoplasmatota; class Poseidoniia; order Poseidoniales; family Thalassarchaeaceae; genus MGIIb-P. The sequence continues at coordinate 1,465 of JAPKEY010000109.1, forward strand.
GAATTGACACGAGTCGAAGTTGATTTCCATAAGCGGTCGTGATGTGAGGTTCTACCTGATTAAATGCCCATTTGGCCAGATTCTCAGCCGTGGGAATGAAATCGACAACCACAGTTCGGTGTTGAGGGCCCATCATGGCCAAGGCTGTACGTGCATCCTCGTCACCTGAATACACCACGAATGCATGATCGACAATATCGTGTACATGCTCCTTGAGAATGGCCGAAACATCACTGAAATCTATCACCATGCCTTCTTCGGACACACCTTCAACATCGACTACATCCCCTTCGATTTCAGCCTCCCATCGGTAGCGATGCCCGTGTAGATGGCAACACTTACTCTTGTGGTTCGGTACTCTGTGTCCAGTATCAGTCTCTATCCAGCGGCGTATTCGTGTGGTCATGTTCTCATCTCCTGTTCAACTTGAAGGGCGTTGGCTAGCACCGTATCCCATGAGTCGACATAGATTACAGGATCCTTGCGGCCAATCGCATGAAACGCCAATATGCGCTCTACATCCGCCCCACTTCGGCCCGATGAACGACCTTTTGAATCCGGGTTGTATGATGTATTGGTATTGGAGAAAACCGTATGAAAATCAAGATTGAGGGTGGCAAGAGCAACTTCTGCGTCTCGAAGGATTGTTTCCTTGTTACCATCGATGTAAGGAAGATGGAACGAAACTTTCTCACTGTCCCAATTGCCTACAGCAAATGCATGGGCGATGGCCTCATAAAACTCAGGTCGACAATCTGGATAGATGGCGTGATCACCACTGTGTACGCCTAGAGCAATAATGACATCAGTATCTTCCCGGAGCGCGACAGAAAGCGCATACCCATAGAGAATTGAAGCGAAGATAGCGTTGCGATTAGGAACCACAGTCTGTTTCATCTGCTCCTTTTCGTAATGTCCCTCGGGCACTTCATATCCGTCTGTGGTCAGTGCCGAGTGGAAAATCCCCATGGCAGAACTGAGATCTGAGATTCTGTGTTCAACATCAATGCCGTTTGAAGCCAAATATTCGATGTTTGCTTCTGCTCGTTTCAATTCGATGCTGTGCTTCTGACCGTAGTTGTATGACAAACAACTGACTTGATATCCATCCGCAAGTAAACGCATCAACAAACCTGTACTATCCATGCCGCCCGAAAGAGCCATGATTGCGCGCATCAAAGCACCCCCATCCACTTATGTGTCTGTAAGCTTAATCGCCACCCTGGACTGTTCTTCACCAGTTGTTCGACAACTTGGAATGACTTCCCGTTGGATTCGACAGAATCCGTATCAAGGTAACATGGTTGTAAGAAGTGATGCTCAAATCCTTCTTTCAATTCACTATACAAATCCAATGATTGTCCACAATATACGACTTTTAGTTCATCTCCAGTGCGCTGTTTGATTGCGACATTTGGGTACACCTGGTCCTTTGGTGATACACAAATCCAATCGATGACGGGATCGACAGGTAGCGTACCGTTTGTCTCAATTGAAAGATTGATGCCATGCTCTTTCAGAATCCCACCAATGGAAGCTAAATTTTGCATTGCAGGTTCCCCACCAGTGAAGATGACGCGCTCACAATTGTAAGATAACACCTCATCGACGATTGATTGAAGTGAGCGTTCTTGGTAGGTTAAAAAATCAGTATCACACCATTCACACCGGAGATTACAGTTGCCAAAGCGAACGAATACGTGCGGAATCCCTGAATGAAAACCTTCACCTTGCACGGAGTGGAAAATCTCAACAATCGGATATGTCTGACTCAATATGTCACCTCAGAGTTCTCTGGTACGAATTAATTGCATGAGTTCTGACCGGGCCTCTGCTCTGTCAAAGAAGACACCACGCATGGCTGATGTGGTCATGATAGCATTCTGTTTCTTCACCCCACGGCATTGCATGCACCCGTGGGCGGCTTCGATAATCACTGCACATCCCAAGGGACCGAGGTGTTGTTCCAGATCATCAGCAACATTCTTGGTAATCCGTTCCTGATTTTGTAGTCGACGAGCGTGCATATCGACAATCCTAGCCAACTTGCTAATACCTACAATTCGCTCTGTAGGGATATAGGCGACATGCGCTCTACCTGCGAATGGTTGTAGATGATGCTCACAAGTGCTATGGAATTCTATGTCTCGAAGCAGTACGATTCCATCATATCCTTCACCATTGAATGTTGAATCAAGAACATCTGTAGCAGATTGATTGTATCCTGCGAAGATTTCGTCCCATGAGTTGATGACACGAGCAGGTGTATCTTTGAGTCCCTCTCTGGACACATCGTCTTCGATGTACCCAAGTAGCGTTTTCACTGCACTTTCAGCTTCTTGCCGCGTAACCATTCAATCATCTCCGATGCGACCATGTCGGGTATCAATTACATCAAGTTGGTCGAGCATTTTTCTGCAGGCTGTTCGAATTGCATCGGCAACACTCACGAACTTACCACCGTCACCAACATGGATCCTCAAGTCATCCAACAGTTGCTGGGGGACATCCAAACTCACTTTAGGCATGGCCCTCGGTCACTCGTTTATCTTATCAAGGTATTCACTGGGTAATACTGGGGTATTACGAAAGAGATTCAACTAAATCTTCCCGATTGAACTGTTTAGAAGCCCACCAGATAGCTGCAATAGCATAGAACAGCGATGTTGAAAGCCACATAATAATGTGCACAGGGTCGTAGATCCCCATCAGTGCTTCACGCATGGCGAGTGTGATATTGAATACAGGCAGGACGAACCACCACGCTTCGATTCCTTGAAGATTTACAAATTGGGCGAATAGTGTTGGTCCAATGAAAATTAATACCATCGGACCAAGGATACTGCCAGCCTCCCGAACACTATGCGCACGGACAGCAACAGCCAACTCGATTGCCACAACGAAAACAGCGAACAAAATAACGCTGAGCAATAATAACAGCACGCCAGTTGTAGAGATACTGGGTGCTTCCAAGCCCCCACCTACGAGGAAATTGACAGCAAACAAGAGCCCAGCCATTTGACCAAGAACACTCACACAGGCGACAGTTGCGACAGCCAACCACTTTCCAAACAGTAAATCTGCGCGTGCAGTGGGTGTGCAAAGAAGTGCTTCCATAGTTCCGCGTTCTCTTTCGCCTGCAGTTAGGTCAATCGATGGCTGGATGGCGGCAGTTGTAGTCCACATAGCGACAACAAGTGGAATGAACATCGCTAATCCCATGGCTGCGAGATCACCTCCACTCGCAACATCTGCTGCATCTTGATCACCATCCCAGTGTATGGGGTCGAACACCTCATCACGCGTTAGATTATTTTCTGCCAGTGTGGTATTAATCACATCAGATTCCCATGTGAGAACTGCATCCAATGTCCTGGTTTTGGCTTCTAGTGAAAGTTCATCAGTGGAATCTGATAAAATAGCATAATTCCAAGATTGCGAGGCATTAGAATCAATCGCACGTAGCCGAAGAATCGCATGAATTGTTCCACCACTATTTCCAGAATTCAGCCGTTCTGCATCAGTACCTGGGTGAGACAGGGTCCCGTTAATCATTAGATCAGATTGGATAATAATCAGATTGCGACCATCGAGGTGTAAATTCAAATCATCAGGTAAGTCCCCTTGGACTTCTACTGTCAATTCGTAAGAGGAAAGTTCAGCGGCTTCACCCTGTAGAAACAATGGCAGTGCAATGAAGATAGCAGGAAAAATTAGTAATGGGACCAGTATCATCGCCAATACAGTTCGCCAGTCCCGAATGAAATCTACGAGTTCTTTCTTGGC
>JAPKEY010000110.1 GCA_028821815.1 Candidatus Poseidoniales archaeon
TTGGAATGGCAGTACGGAGAACATCGGCGTAGAGTTCACAATGAAACTCAAAGGCGAAGATGGGTTCTTTTTTGGTGGAGAAGATGCGCTATTCGGTTTGTACTACTCACATCTTGAGAATGCGTCAGAATACAATGCATCCGTCACATTCCCAGTTCTCAACCAAACCGCCTTTGACGACATCACCGGCGGTGGCGGTGGCGGCGGTGGCGATGATGACAGTGGCATGTTGCCCGGCTTCACCTCGATGATTGGAATTGGTGGATTGGCTGCAGCCGCTCTACTTCGACCTAGCAAAACCGAAGATGAAGAGTGATTCACGCGCGTAGTTGCGCGAGTGCCTCGGCAATCGCTTCTACATTCAGTGCACACTGAGCCTGCTCTCCGTCAGATAAACGCTTGACTGTGGCTTCACCCGCTTCCAAATCACGCGGTCCCACAATCAATGCAAAGGCTGCACCAGCACTGTCAGCCCAACCCATGGAACGCCCCAGATTGCGTTCGCGTAATTCCAAGAGAACTCGTTCTCCCGAAGCGCGCAATCCGGCGACAAGCCCGAGAACATTGTTGGAATCAATCTTGAATGGAATCACGGCCAAACTACCGGGTCCAGATGATTCACCTGGAACTACCTCAGTACGGTCCAAGCGTTCGGCCTGCTTCTCAAGTGCAATCAGTACTCGGTCAAAGCCGAGACCAAATCCACAACATGGATCAAGTTCATCCAAGTCAAAGAGGTGCATCAAGCGGTACGAACCGCCTCCAAGAACTTGGCATTCTCCACCAAGTTCAGCGACTTCAAACTCGAATACCATGCCCGTATAGTAATCCAATCCACGGGCCACGGTGAGATCAATGGTGGTTTCAGGCATGTCAGGAACAAGTCCTGCCAAACTGCACATCATCTCACCAAGAGAATCCAAACTGTCGGTCGCAATACCCATCTCCTCGAGCATGGCTCGAGCTGCGGGCATGACATCGGTGCCACCGGATAGGGATGCAAAAGCCTCCAACTTAGCGGCAGCATCTGCGGTCACGCCTTTGCCTTCCAAACCTGCAAAGTCGCCCTTGTCCAATAGACGCATTACATCGCGGCGACTGTCTTCAGGAATGGCTAAACCAGCGAGTAGATCATTGAGAATACCAACATGACCGATTTTCATCGTCCAATCTGTGACTTCCGCAGCGCGCATCAGTGAGATGGCAAATGCAACGACCTCGGCCTCCACAAGCGGTCCAGATGCACCAATAATTTCGCAACCATATTGCCAGAATTCACGATATCGTGCAGTTTTGAACTCCTCATATCGGAAGCATGAGCCGTAATAGGCCAAACGCATTGGTTTGGGCACGGAACGCATCTCATTGGCGACCATGCGCATGACTGGTGCGGTCAATTCAGGTCGTAGCGTGAGTGGGCGACCGCCCTTGTCCTCAAACGCATAAAGTTCGCCGACAACCGCATCTCCCGACTTAGCCGTAAACAAATCTAAGCTCTCAAATGTAGGTGTGGCAACGCGCTGAAATCCATGGCGTGCAGCCTGTTCATTACACAATCTTTCGAGCGCTGTGCGTCGTGCCATCTCGGCTGGACCGAAGTCGCGAGTACCGCGTGGGCGCTGGAACATCAGCGCTTCGCGCGCGCACACGACTCTTCAATCTGAGGGGCGACGTTTAGACCTCAGAGGCGTCTTCTAGGGGAAATGCAACAAAGCGGAGACCTACGAAATAAAACAGTCCGAAGACACAGTTGTTGATGACCCAAGCCAATTGATATTGAATCTCAAACGTGTTGATGAGTCCTGAAATAGTGAGTGTGGACAATACTAGGATTATTGAATATACGAAAATGACCCAATACAAACTCTCGCCATACGGGGCTGTTGATTTGAATGTAAATCTGCGATGAACATAGTGCGCTTCAATCGTGCCGATGATGAAGGAGAAAAACCATGCCATTTCAGCTGTATATGTGTTCATCGGATCTAGCCAATAGAAGAGTTGGTAGACACTGAACATGAAGACTGAATTTAGACAAGCGATGGTGAAATATCGAACGAAATCTTGAGAGAATTGTTCTTTCCCATATACCTTTGATTTGAAATCAGCAATGGCATTTGATACACGAGGGATTGGATTCACACTCATGCCCGCAGTCAGCCCTTTAGTCGCGCGCGCGCGTGAATACCACTTCAATCAGCAGGGTGCCATTATTCTTCTAAATCCATTTCAGGAGGGAAGGCTAACAAGCGAAGACCGAGGAACATCATGAAACCGAATGCGCACATGTTGATTGCCCAAGCGATTCTGTGATGTACATCGAAAACGTATACCAAGATATGCTCTGAAATAGTTGACAATACACCGATTACACCGTAGACAATGAATGCCCAATACAAGCTCTCCTTGTAATCTACATTTGATTTGAAAGTCAATGCTCGATGCATGAAGTGGGCTTCAAAAGAACCGATGAGATATGCAACCGACCATGCAACAGTGGCTGGATAAATTGTCCACGTATCCATCCAATAAATCGCTTCATACAACGTCCAGAAAAAGATGCCATTGAAGATGGCAACGCCGAGGTATCGTATGTATTCACGCATCAATCGTCGAATGTCATAATCGGCTGACTTCAAGCCATCCTTCGCACGTTTTACACGATCTTTTGGATTTTCAAGCATCATGACCACTCAATATCTGCCCAATCATCATCTTCTTGGCCAGCATCCCACTTGATGTCGTCGGCCTCTGTATCTCCATGTAATTGTACAGCCACAGGGGCTGCTTCTGGAATGATGTCATCTGCGATACCGGCGATATCCAAACTGTCGACTAGGACACCCACATTCGCGACAGGTGTCACAAGCATCTCGTCAGATTGAACCACACTCCCTTCGAGAACGGCTGTACCTGTTGCATCAGTGACTCCAAGATTACCAAATGCAGAGTTGAGGGCCGTTTTTTCAACAGGAGGGGGAGCTTGTGCCTTACGCAGAGACAATTCCCTCGCAGCCTCAAGTCGATGTTGCTCACGTATTTTCGCATCTTCCTCAATAAATGCTTCACGAATATCGCGTTCACGAATTCGACGCTTCATTTCGAGGAGGGATCGCAACGATGGTCGATCCCAGCCTTTCCAGAATTTCCAACAAATTGGAATCAATATCAAGGCCACGAGGACCACAATCAAAATCCACTCTTTGATGGTCGGCACGACACCGCCAATCGCTTCTACTTCTCAAGCGTCGCGGTCTGTGTCTTGACCAGTCCATTTGGCCAAGGTGCGGGCAATGTGGGATGGGACATCACTCGCAGACAATCCCGGTCCATATTCAAGGGCGGCGGATGCCCCTGCAGTTCGCAGAAGTGCACAACCTAAACGTGAGGCCGCCCAAGGACTCATCCCTTGAGCAATGAGTCCAGCAATGCAACCACTGAGCAAGTCCCCAGTACCTCCAACAGACATTCTAGCGTGACCTCCTGTGGCAAAACAACGGCGACCACCCGGTGCCCACAATGCATCCTCTGCACCTGTGCGTACGATGACACAGGATTCATCCTCTACAACTCGAGAAATTCCATCTCGGCGGGCGCGGATCTGCAGAATTTCTGCTGGGTCTGATGCACCCAACCAGTGGGCCATCTCATCGGCATGTGGTGTGACCACGCCAACCATACCCGTGGGCCAAGCATGTGAGGGAAGAGCGCGAATGGCATCAGCATCAATGACAAGGGGAATATTTGCCTCCACGAGTTTCTCGATGATTTCACACACCGCATCAATCGAGGCATCCTCTCGACCCAAACCAGGACCGATGAGAACCGCTTGACAACCGCGTCCGTTGAGAACACGATCTAAAATCGAACCCACGGAGAGGCTCGTCAAATGTGTAGTGTCGGGGATTGATTCAGAAATCAAAGAAAGCGGCCATTCAGCACGTTCTACTGCATCTGATGGCATAGCGAGATGAATGAGGTCACAACCGCTTCTTTCAGCAGCGAGTCCGGCTAAAATTGGGGCGCCATGGTACGGTCCACCACCAATGATGAGCAGGCGACCACGGTCACCTTTTCGCGCATCAGCACGAAGGGGTGGATGGCGTCGAGCATCACCCGGTCCGCAATCTTCGACACGGGCGGACCAAGGTAAATTGGCTGTATGAATTTCGCCAACATCAGATTGTACTTGTCCATCCACATCACGTAATGCCCATTTTTCAGCGTGATAGGTCACTGTCGCTGTCGCTTTGATGACATCAGGTCCTCCGAGTCCAGTGGGCATATCACAAGCCAATACGGGGGATTCTCGACCTCGACTTTCTGCCAACCAATTGCGAACATTGGCAACATCTCCACGGAGGTGTATGCCAGCATGTCCGGGTCCGGCTCCGACCAAACAATCAACGATGAGTGCAGGATGGCCTGTACCCATTGTCGACTGAACCTCAGGCCAAATCGATAGGGGGATATCTGCCGCACTGCACCGCTCTCTGTAATTTTGAGCCGCTGCACCTCGCTGAATCAAATGTGTCGCCAGCAAGCGTACATCGACTCCTTCCTCGACCAATCCCAAGGCTGCGGCAAAGCCATCTCCGCCATTGTTACCCGGTCCACACATAATCCAGATTGGGCCACGGCGCTTGTTGGTGGATTCGAGCATTCTGATGGCTTGTGCTGCCAAACCTTGGCCTGCCGCTTCCATCAGATTTGATACGTCAATGCCGAAGGCTGCAGCGTTGTCGTCAAACACGCCGACCTCAGCCCAGTGCATGCACCAGCGAGCGGGCTCACGGCCACGATTCTCGGCTTCCACGAAGAGTCTAGGATAGTTCCGCGTCCATCAGGTCTTCGGATGATGCGTGGTGTTCCCAGCCTTCAAAGATGTCACCTACAACACCGATGAGATCATCGTCACCACCGGCCAACATCGAGATGTCTGCACCAGCTCCAGCACCCTCTGGCACGTTTCGATACAACGGGCGTGCCACGAGAATGTGATTGAATCCAATGAAGATACTACCAACAACACCCCAGAAGAGTAAGATGATGGTCAAACCATGTGGATTGCTTGGGTTCCAAACATCGGGAGTGTTAGCAATCATATCACCAAAGTAAGAGACAAGGAGAACGGTGAATAGCACTGGGAAGGCGATGAACATGGTGAAATCCCACCAACGGCCGATCCATACATCATTATCACCGGTATTGATGAAATCATCA
>JAPKEY010000111.1 GCA_028821815.1 Candidatus Poseidoniales archaeon
TGGGGTACCAACCTCTGCTGTAATGATCTGTGCCAATTCCTCAGTTTTTTCTTTGATTGCTGCAGATAACTGATTCAGCACTGTAATTCTCTCTTCACATGAGGTGGCTCTCCAAGTTGGAAACGCTGCACGCGCCGCAGTTACAGCAGCATCGACATCGGCTTGGCTACCAATCGGTACTGAACCGATGATTTTCTCGGTTGCAGGGTTGACAACTTCGATGACACCCTCGCCTGTGGCTTGAACCCATTCGCCGTTGATGTACAAGGAGTCGCGTCGCATCATGTACGGCCGATTCATTCGCAACTTATCACCTTCATGCAATTCAATACTGAGGACCCCGACCGCCTATCATGGTCCTAGAGGTCGAGCATCGCGACTCAGTGGCGGTCGTCACGCTATCCGCAGAAGCAGCACGCAATGCTTTCGACAGTGATTCAATGAGTGAAATTTCTGCGACACTTAATGATTTGATGGACAACACAAATATTCGTGGAATCGTCTTGACAGGAACTGGTCGTTTTTTCTGCGCAGGTGCTGACATTGAGGAATTCCAACGCAGCATTGATGAGGGGATTATCGGCCCACTCGTCGATAATTTGACCAGCATATTACATCCTTTACAGGTGCGGATGCGCACGGATCCAACCATTCTAGTGGCTGCCCTCAATGGGGCGGCGGCAGGTGGTGGCCTCGGTCTAGCATTGGCTTGTGATGCACGAATCGCCTCGCCAGAAGCCAAATTGGCGGCTGCATTTTTCAAATTGGGCTTGTCTCCGGATGGAGGTTCAACCTGGCTTCTCCCGCGCCTTGTTGGCAATCAAACCGCTCGTCGATTTTTCTTTAATGATGAAACATGGAGTGGTGAAGAGGCTCTAGAAAAAGGAGCCGTTGACGAAGTCGTCGAACCGGATGATATGATTGATCGTGCAGTTCAATTGGCCTCTGATTGGGGACGGTGGTCAAAGATGAGCCGAAGTGGAACTAAACAACTCCTCGATGCCTCAACCTCAACCTTCTTCCAAACCCAATTAGAGTTTGAGCAGGCTCTGATTATCGCTGCAAGCCAAACCGAAGAATTCGCCGAAGGTGTAACCGCCTTTCTCGAGAAGCGGGAACCTACATTTGATTGAGGGATTGAATGTCCACTCGATTGATTGTGATGCGTCACGCAACAAGTGGTTGGAAATCACCACAACAACCTGACCATGACAGGGTTCTCACAGAAGAGGGTCGGCTTGAAACTCCACGTATGTCACAGGCATTGAGTGATTTAGGTTGGGTGCCCGATATCGCATTTATCTCCAGTTCGACGCGAACTCGTGAAACACATTCTCTGTTGATGGATATTCCATATGAAATCAGATCCGAAATCTATTGCGCGACCCTCGACACATTAATTCCGATAACCAAAGAAATATTGGAAAATCAAACCACACTCATATTGGGCCACAATCCTGGGTGTGAATTACTAGTTGCAACATTGAGTGGAGAATTCAACCGAATGCCACCCGCGACTTGTGTGCTGTTTACCAAAGAAGGAAAGGGTTGGAATCTTGAGAATGTATTACGGTCGGGTGAACTGGACTAAAGTTCACGTTCGATCTTCTCACCCGATGACCAATCATAGATGCCCATACCAGTTTTCTTTCCTAGATCCCCCGCATCAACCAATTGATTGAGTAGGGGATGTGGTCTGTATGATTCATCATCAAATGCTTCAGCCAAATTGTTGAGAATATCTCTTCGCACATCCAAACCAACCAAATCTGAAAGTTCGAGAGGTCCCATAGGGTGTTTGTATCCAAGCCGCATTGCTGTATCGATATCTGTTGCAGAGGCCACTCCATCGGCGAGCATTCGAATCGCTTCATTGCCCAAAACCACACCCAGTCGGCTGGTTGCAAAGCCAGGAACGTCGTTAACAAGAATGCAAGATTTACCCATTGCAGCCCCAACATCCCGTGCAATTTCAATGGTTGACTCAGAGATTTTCTCATGTCGAACCAATTCGAGCAGTTTCATGATTGGAACCGGGTTGAAGAAGTGCATACCAATCACCATTTCTGGGCGCTTAGTAACTCCTGCAATATCGGATATTTTCAACCCCGATGTGTTGGTTCCAAGCACAGCGTTTTGTGGAGCTAATTGATCTAATTGCGTGAAAATTTGTTGTTTCAAATCTAGAATTTCTGGAACGGCTTCAATGACCAAATCAACCCCATTTACAGCTTCAGCCATATCAGTGAACGATCGCAAGTTTCCAGACCACTCTTCTTTTTGTTCATCGGTTGTTTTTCCTCTTGCAATTCCTTTGTCCCAAAATGCATCAATTCGACCCCTTCCTTTCGCCAATCCATCTGGAAAAGCATCGAACAAACGGGTATCCCAACCGGCTTGTGCGCAAACCTGGGCAATCCCTGCCCCCATCGTTCCTGCACCAATTACGGCAACCGCCTGAATTCCCATCGCCATCACTCCCGACCGTATGCGGCTAGAGCAGACTGGAACAATCGCTGTCGTGGAACATCATGCTCAATGAACGAGTAGAATGGTGCGAGATTTTTCAGTAATTCAACCGATGCCACATAGGCCCCATAGCGGAACGGACAAGCCTCTTCGGTATTTGGTATATCAAACCCAATTTTTGCTAGCCCCTTGCGTGTATCTTGGTCCCAAATCGCATATGTGTGCTTGGTAAAGTGAAGATAGGCCGAAAGACGTTGAACATCACAGCGAGCTTCTTCAGTCAGACTCTCGATTAGAAGCGTATCCGGAAATCGAATCGCATAGAGAAACAATAGAACTTCGCGTTCTGTTTCACTTTTCCATTCCCTCCGTTCAAATCCCATCCATTCATCAATCATATCGAGTGTTTTACTCGAATACGGACGGCTAATTCGATACAGTAATTCTTCGTAACCAATAGCATCTTGCTCATCGGAGTGATGGTGGGCATGGAACAACTCGGGAACGCGCTCAAAGAACGGTTTGAGTCGCTCCCGGTCGACATTTAGCAGCCCGTAGGCCAACATTGTCATTGTTTCAACCCCTGCCTAATTCCCCTTCCACTCGCGGTATTGAATCCACTCTTTTGTGAGGTATTCTTCACACAGTACCTTTTCGTCTTCATCCGTAGGGAGAACACTGTCTAGGTAGGCTATCCATGCATCTTCGTCACCCTCAAAGGGTTCTCCATCAATCGTGAATTTGGAACCATGGTAGTTACCAACGCTACGATTGAACTTGTCACTGGGGATAAATAATTCAGGTTCTCCATCTTTTCTTGGCTTGCTGATGCGAACCATTTCCTCTCTGAGTTCGTTGAAGTAGTGCATCCGTGATTCTTCATTCAGATGTTCGCGATCCGCCTCGACCTCAGCTTCTCGTTCATCGTAGCGTCCCTTGACACCATAGACGTAAGCCCACTGTGCTGAGGTACTTTCATCTGTACCAAATAGATCCAATCCTGTGCTGACCCACTTGTTGATGTATTTCTGAAGGAAAGTCATTGGTATGGTACCTTGCTTGACAATTCGCCGCAGACCATTCGCTCCGGTTCCCAAGTGAAATGATTCTTCCTTAAGCATAGGGCCCATGCTTGCAGCCAATGGCTTGAATGAAGATGTGCTGAGCATCTTCAATTGGAATTTCCCATCACGGTCAATGAAATGGGTGAAGCAGAAGAAATCTAACCAGTGGTCAATTGGTTCGTTGAACGAACCGAGGATTCGACTGCGATCTTCCTCGCCACGAATCGGGTTTCCCAATGAATTTCGCTCAAGTAATTTCATCGCTTCACGGACACCCTGTTCACCAAAGAACGTGCAGAGAACGTAAGCCATTTGCCAACCATGTCGCTGCTCTTCACACATGATTCTGAGTGCTGATTTTCGATCATACTCTGTTGGTGCCGATTCTAGCAGGTGGTGTTGCTGTTCAACACTGGCAAATTCAGTGTCACCTTGTACAGTGACCATAGAAACGATGGCATCTCGAATGTTTTGTTGAGGAACCTGCATTCTTCGATCCCATTTCGGCTGACCTTCGAAGTCACCGAACTCAATGATATCTCCAGCTGTATCCCAATCAAATTTGATGTCGAATGTGTAATCACCCAACCAACTCGGGTCAAATCCAATACGAGTTTGCCATTCTTGGAACTCTGAAATCCATGCTTCAAAGTTCGGAGTGTACGTCTCCACGATTTCGGTTGTGCTCATGTCTGTCCCGTAGGGACAGTCATATTTGAAATGGTGTTATTTCCTTTCACTTTCCTGTGAAGCGAGGTGTTCTTCGCTCGACGTAGGATGCGATTCCTTCCTTTGCATCATCAGACTGGAAAAGATCTGATTGCAATTCACGCTCTAATGCGAGGTGGTATTCTAGAGGAATCTCGATTCCACTTTGAACACTTCGCTTGATATTTCCAATCGCCTTGGCTGCGGCCAGAGGTAGTGTGAATTGTCCAGCATAATCCAAGACATCTTGTCTGAATTCATCTAGATTCATGCTATCGTAAATATCGTGAATCAAATCAATTTCCATTGCTTCTTCAAATGAGAATTTACGACCAGTGACCATGATTTCCATCGCTCTCGCCTTGCCAACCAAACGGGATAGACGTGCCGTCCCTCCTGTTCCAGCTAGTACACCGAGAGAGACTTCGGGTAACCCAATCTGTCCGTTGTCTTTTCGAGCGATACGAATATCTGCAGCCATTGCAATCTCGAGGCCGCCACCAACAGTATGACCATTGAGGGCTGCAATCACGAGTTTCGGTGTTTGTTCAAGACGTGAAAGAGTCTCATTTGCATGCAGGCAGAAGAAGTACTTGTAGCGAGGAGTCAAACTGTTGAGGTAGTTGATACTTGCACCAGCAGAGAAGAATTTGTCGCCATGGCCAGTCATTAGTATCACAGTTACATCGCCATCAAAACGAGCGTTGAGAATGGCTTGATCAATATCTTGCCACATTTCCCGAGTGTAGGTGTTGACTGATGTTTTTCCTTCTGTGAGTGGTTTGCCATCAGAATCTGAAATCAGTTCAATAATCGCAATTCCATTATCAGTGACCCCATAATTCACGAGGTTGTTAGGCATGGCTTCCATTGCGGGCCAATTAGACATAGCATCGCCGAATCATTGCAGGCATATCAAATCGCCGCCGTAGGCGGCTTATCGAATCACAGGCGCTTCTCAG
>JAPKEY010000112.1 GCA_028821815.1 Candidatus Poseidoniales archaeon
AATAACAATGAAAATTCCACTATTGAAAAAAAACTGCAAGATATATCAGAGATAATTTTCCACCGCCTAACGCAACAAGATGATACAAATCTGGAAGAAGGATGCCTGAGCAGTTAAAATAGGTCTAGGACACACCATGAGGAGTGTCAATTTGTGGTAAAGGTTTGAACATCCGTCCAATGGTCTCCACTCGGCCCTTCACCCAAAATTCGCCATGAATAGGTCGAACTGGTAACAAGACCGGTCAAGCCTACTTGCTCATTACCAACATTCGCTAAACCTTGACTCGAACAAGAAGTCCAAGCTGATTTTACCGTCCCACCGTCAATAAGACCCCAGCAGATTGTCTGATTGACATCGGTACCATTGTCATAGTTCTGCCAATGTACAGTTGCCGAGGATGCAGTGGCATTGCTGCTTGAGAAGTCCTTCAACAGACTTGGATAATCGTAAACCCAACCCCGTAAAGGGTCACTATTCCAAACGGGGAGGTGATCGACTGAAGCAAAAGTCTCAGCATTAATCGGCAAACCCCAGGCTCGTAAGAATGGAACAAGGTTCATTCCCGTCTCATTTGAGATGCGTGCTGCCCATGTATTGTATTCTTCAGCATCATTTGCAGGTTGGCCCAATGAACTGTTGTAATAGTGGCTAAATGCCTCAGTATAGACGTCCCAACCAAACTCTTCTTGGATTTGCATGTGGGTTTCAAGTGCAGTCCAAACACTCCATTGGGCGATTTGCGCTCCACCATTGAAGTAAGTCTCTGTTCTATTTTCTCGATTGCTATCACTCATTGAACCATGGCCAGCTCCCAAATCAACACCGACCAATTCGGTCATGATATAGGCTGAAAAGAGATTGCAGGTAGTTTCCGTATTTCCTGGTAAAGTTGCTGCCATCCATTGATGATTATGGCCTAATTCGTGGAACATTCCCCAATCGCCTTGGGTTGACATATGGCTCAAGTTGACGACATTTGGAACACTTACCGTATGGGCCATGAACGGGTAACCTGAGTGCATCCAGCCCGCACTGATTTGAACATCAAATACAGCTCGTTCAACCCGAGTCCATGGCAGGTAGCCACTCAAATTGTGTTCCATTTGCAGAGCAGTATCCCACCATTCCATCAGTTCCACTACTGAATCGAGGCTTCGTATTTCTGATGATGGAACGGTCAGGATGAAGAATTCGCCTTCTAATTCCGCCCAAGGTGCAGGGAGTAATCGCTGCGTCATATTCCATTCCGCCTCAGTTGTGACTCCAGCGATATAGCGCGGCGCTTGAACTGCATTTTCGATGGTGACATTGACAATTCCAAAGGTTGAGTCAGGTGGGAAGGTGATGAAAATAAGTCCACCAAAGGTATTGCCGACATGCATAGTCGTTGAATCGATGACCCAATTACGGTGGATTTTTGGGTGTCTATCAAGCACGTCTTTACCCCATAGTGAATCCGAATGAGCGCCGATTTGAATGCGAACATTTTGGTCGACCAGCGCTACTGGGACGCTGATGTTGACCACTTCTCCCGCTGCTGCATACAATCCCGTACCCATCATGCCATGGCTACGGGCACCCGAATATCCAAAACCGCTTGCCAGGCCAATGTAATCACCGTTTACCGATACAATTTCAGTGACTCTAGCGGCATTGGCTGGAACGGCACCTGGGAAATCTACCGCACTTGGATGGGCTATGAGTTCATTGGCAGGAAGTCGCAGATAGAGTCCTTCCTGAATGGCAAGCAGAACATCGGAAATTGGGTCTGCATCCAAATCATATTTTTTGTCTTCAGCAATTTCGGTCCAACCGGTCGTATTGACCATGCCTCGAAGTGGATTCCAAAAGTCGATGAAATCTAGAGTTAACATGGCTGTACTTCGAGAAATTGTTTTCTCAACTGTCGAGGCATCCGATGACGGAATCAACGGTCCTGTGGTGAAATGGTTTTGCAAAGCAGTCACCGCCGCAAGCGTTCTCTGCATTCTATCAGGTGGGGTGGCACCGATAGTCACTTGAGCAGAGCCAGAATCTGAAGAGACAAATAATCCGGTGGTCGGGGCGATTTTATTTCCGGGATAATTGTGAGCAACATCGCTATTTGAGTAGGACCAATACCATGAATGGCCACCCAATATCAAGCCATGACCCGATGTCAAAAAGTCCTCAATGTCCTGATTCTGTGCATCTGTCCAACCGTTCCAAAATTCTCCGACATAACAATCCAAACCAGCCAATTGGTCTGGACTTACCGAGGTCAAGACTGTGAATCCAGCGTTGGTCAATTCATCTTCAAAGTGGTTGAAATCATTCCAGAGTCCGATAACCCGTCCTTCATTGCAAGCCCATTCCATCGCATTCAGTGACAAGGTCATCTCTTCACCTGCTGTGCGAGCTACGAAAGATTCGTGGCCATAGCCAACGATTCGACCTTTGCCTACGTGGGCTGCTGAAGCAATTGGTCGTTGATCCCAATCTGAGAGAATTGGAAACGACCATTCACCAAACGGCAGGATGAGTGAAGGCCAAGATGAGCCATAGTCCACCGCAGTTACATTCTTGGTAATCAATTTCCAATCGGTGTCCAAATCGTGAACGGTCATGTTGAGTGAAACTTCGAAAGAGCCGCCAGAATTATTGGCATAGATGGTGAATGTAGTTCGTGCTACACGTGTGGTTGGAGTTCCATGGATGGTTCCATCACTTGCAAAAATAATGCCGGGTGGAAGCGGAGGGTGGCTTTCCCAGGTATCGACCGTATCTCCTAAATTCGTGATATTGATGACCACTGAACTATGGTTTGATTCAGCAACCAATTCAAGTTCGTCATAACTGATTCCACTTGGGGTGATATCGACGAAGGTCAAGGTGAGTTGGGTACTTGCCATTCCGCCGGTATTGTTAGCGTATATTGTGTAATTTGTAGTCGAATGGACCTGAGAGGCTACGCCGGTTATCGCTCCTGAACTCGTGTTCAATTCGATACCGACAGGAAGGGTTGGTTGTACCGACCATGTCAAAGGAGTTCCACCGTCATAGGATGGCTCCAAATCAACAGCGTCCACTTGCTTGGCAAATGAATAGGTTCCAATTCCGTACGATAGATTTGATGCCGGTCGGTCTTTGATGGTGATGTTGAGAATCTGCTGTGCTTCTCCACCGCTGTTCTCAGCGGTGATAAGGAATGTTGTAACAGCCAAAAGATACTCTGCAGTGCCATGTATTTCACAATCCGCTTCGAGGGTGATTCCACTTGGTAAAAGTGGTTGGCTGTAGCAATTTACGATCGCTCCATCTGCACTTGTCGCAATCAGTGCTTCCATTGGAATTCCCTTGGTAAGTGTAATTCCGTCTTCTCCAAGGGCCCCATACCACAGTGAGGGTGCCTCATCGACCACGGTGATTTCTATTTGTACCTCTTGTGAACCTCCAGTATTGGTTGCATTCACTTGATGCAAAGTCGTTCCAAGAGCCCTCGCTTTCCCACCGATTCGGCCATTGTAATCAAGGACAAGACCAGGGGGTAGTTCCGGGAAAACCGTCCAAGAATCAATTTCCATACCACCGGTAACCGGTAAAGGCAACTCACCATATTCCATTAAGACGAACGTCCATTGGGGATTTGGATAGTGAAAGGTTGGAGCTACATTGATGACAGAGATGGTTAGATTGGTCATGCTCATACCAGCGTTATTTACCGCGACAATCGTATGCATCGTCGTTGCGTATTCTTGTAGAAGCGATGTGGTCATTTCACCGCTTTCGTTATCGAGTATGATAAATGAAGGAAATGCCGGATAGACCGACCACGTATCGGGCCCATCTCCATCAAAAGAAGGGGTCAAGGTGTGGTTCTGACCAATTCGCCATTCGACTATTTCCACCCCATAGGTAAGATTCTGTGGTGCACTCATCGCATCGCAGGCACCATCTCGCCAGATTTCGCTGGAGGTGCAATCCTCTGGCTTGGGTGGTTCTGGCTCGGGTTCAATGCATCCTTCATCGGTTTGAATTTGCAAACCGACACATTCGATTATTTGTTCTTCATTATCGTCGGATGTGATGAGTTTCACACTGATCACATAGGAACTGGATGCAACCAAGAGTGATAGAAGGACGGCCAAGCCAATCTTAACCCCCGGCCTGCCTTGCATAATGAGGCCTTGTTGTCATCACTTAGAAACTTTCAACCTCTAATGAAGTAGAATTCTTTAGACAATCGCGTTGTAAATTAGTGCTACAAAACCCATTCTAAGTTGGTATCAATATTACAAAAATATTGCCCTTATACTTCAGAAATTTCATAAATTGTGCCTGCCCAACTAAAGACTAGCAATTCATCTGAAAGTCCACGACCAAATCCTACAATCATTGTCCCTGTTGTGTCAATTTCCTCTGGTAGCCAGCCATCATCGGTTTGCTTAATTAGCCAAATCGTACCTGTACAAAAGTCACCATACATGTATCCGCCTTGTAACGATGAAGGGCCCCAGTCCATCCAATATCCTCCTGAGACCGAACAAAAACCTCTGTCAGAATTATGTGAATAAACCGCAACCGGGTCAGTGAAATCATCATCTGCAGGGGTCATTTCTTGTTCGCAATCCGAGTCTACAATGAATTCGTGGAATCCTTCCCTTTCTGACCATCCAAGATTTGCGGGTTCTGAAATTGTGACGAGATTGATTTCCTCCCAACAACTCTGCCCAACATCCGCTATCCAAAGTCCACCATTAGGATCAACATCAAACCTCCATGGATTTCGCAAGCCGGAATGGAGAATATATGGGTCCCCTTCTGAATTGTTCAAAACAGGGCTCACAGTTCCATTCACATATTGGAAAAGATGTATTGCTCCTTGAGGAGATGAGAGGTTTTGTCCGTTTGAGTTTGGATCATTACTGCCACCACCGTCACCCAATCCCCAAAGATATTGATTATTGCCAATGCTGAGTAAGTGCCCACCATTGTGATTGCGTTTCTGGTCTCCTATCTCCCTTAATATTACAATACTTGATTGATTTAGTACACCGTTTTCGATTTTAGCCTCTGCTAAGATTACTCCTGACAGATTCGGTCCTGTGCATGTACCATTTTCCACATATGATAGCAATACAGTACTGGTATTTTCATAATCATCATCAAATGCCATTCCCAGTAATCCCTGTTCATAATG
>JAPKEY010000113.1 GCA_028821815.1 Candidatus Poseidoniales archaeon
TATCCGGCATTGTCAATGGCCATTCGACGCTCTCCTTGAGGCGTTCCTTGATCTCTTCAAGGCCACCAACATCATCCCATGAGACTTCAGGGATCTCGACATATATTTCGCGCAATGCGCTCGGTTCGATATCTTTAATTGCAATCCGGAAGTCATTCATTCGGACTTCCATCTTTTCCAAAACTTCAGGTGGAATATCATCTTGATCCAAATCGATTTCAGGTAGATAACGCCGAAGAGCCTTCATCGCCGCTTCACGGGTTAGGCTCATGATATCTGCACCCACGAACCCGTATGAATTTTCCAAAATCCAGTCCATGTCAAAATCATCCGCAATTGGCATGCCTCTTGTGTGAATATTCACAATTTCACGACGTCCGTTCTTGTCGGGAACACCTATCTCCAATTCACGGTCGAACCGACCCGGCCTTCGAAGGGCTTGATCGATGGCATCGGGTCGGTTTGTAGCCCCGATGACAACCACATTGTCACGGCCCTGCATTCCATCCATCAGAGTCAGTAATTGTGCAACGACTCGGCGTTCAACTTCTCCAGATACATCCTCACGTTTTGGAGCGATTGAATCCAATTCATCGATAAAGATGATTGCTGGGGCATTCGAAGCAGCATCATCGAAAATCTCACGCAATTGTTTCTCTGACTCACCATAATATTTTGAAATTATTTCAGGTCCATTGATGCTTGTAAAATGTGCATTTGTTTCATTGGCTACTGCTTTTGCAATCATTGTTTTTCCAGTCCCAGGCGCGCCATGTAGTAGCACACCCTTTGGAGGGTCGATACCGAGTCGGCGGAAGAGAATTGGATGTTTGAGCGGCAGTTCAATCATTTCACGAACTGTCTGTAACTGATCTCCAAGGCCACCAATATCTTCGTACATGATGGAAGAAACCTCTCCAGACTCCTCATCCTCAACCAGTTCTTCTTTGATGACAATTTCTGTATCAGGGAGAACTCTAACGATACCTTTCGGCTTGGTGGACACGATTGCGAATGGCAATGCTTCAGCGAAAAGTGTCATGCCTGGTATGAAAATACGGTCACCAGCGACCACAGGTCGCTTGTTGAGTCCTCGACGAGCAAACCCTTCGATTCCAGAACCAAACTTGACTTTCTGCTGTTTCGCCATCACGGGACTGAGGATAAGTCGCTCACACTCACTCGTTTCGACCTTCTTGATAGTCACGCGGTCACCTAGACTTACACCTGCATTCTTGCGGATGATACCATCGATTCGGATGACGCCAAGGTTGGCATCCTCTGGACGGCATCTCCAAACAATTGCGGCAGTATTTCGCTCACCGCTAATTTCAATGACATCACCAGGTTTGAGACCAAGATCATTATCGAAAGGCACGCGAGCTCGTCCATGGCCAACGTCACTTGGTATCGCTTTTGCTACGCGTAGAGATAGTGTTTTTTCTTCATCGTCAGCCATAGTGTCACCTCAACAGCAATACTAGCAGAAAACCTAGACCTCTTTTAATGATGCTAATTTCCATCTCCCAATCATCCAGTCTGTTCAGTTAGATTCAACCGCCGAGAGGCGAGCCTTCATGATGGGGATTGTGTTCGACGGGATATGGCGCAAGTACTCTCAACGGGTCTAGAATTCCTTGACCACAGCAACCCAAACGGCAACCCATGTGTGAAGGGATACAATATCATTGATGGTGAACTCAAACAAGCGAGCGGTGGTTCGACATTCAAATCAATCAATCCGGCATGGTTGGATGATTGTCTCGGCGAATTCCCACTTTCCGGTGAAGAAGATGTACACGAAGCACTTCGAGCAGCCCGCAAAGCCTTCGCTGGTTGGTCGACCACACCCGCGCCCACGCGCGGGCAAATCATTGGCAACATGGGTCGTCTATTGATGGAGCACAAGGATGCAATCGTTGCAATCGAAACTCGAGAAATTGGCAAGACACTGAAAGAATCTGCAGGTTCGGTGCAGGAAGCGATTGACACCTGTCTATTCTTCCAATCCGAAGGACGGCGGCTCTACGGTCAAACGGTAAATAGCGAATTACCAGACAAGGAATTGTTCACCTATCGACGCCCTCTTGGAGTCTGTGGTATCATCAATGCGTGTAACTTCCCTGCAGCCGTTCCTTTCTGGAAGATGATTCCTGCCATCATGTGTGGCAACACCTGTGTATGGAAATCACCTCAGGACGCACCACTTCTCTCATTCGCACTCGCGCGTATTATGCACGAATCTGGTTTACCCAATGGTGTCATTAATCTCGTACACGGAAAAGGCAGTGGTGCAGGACAGCATCTAGTCGATGCCGTTGACAAGGGCATGGTGGACAAGATCTCGTTCACTGGTAGCACAGCTGTCGGCAAAATGATTGGCGAAGTATGTGGCCGTAATTTGGTCTCTGCCAGCCTAGAACTCGGTGGAAAGAACCCCCTGGTCATCATGCCGAGTGCCAACATGGATAACGCTGTAGAAGGCGCCTACTGGGCCGGATTTGGGACCGCAGGACAACGTTGCACTAGCCTTGGAAACCTGATTATTCACCGAGACATCTATGACGAATTCATGTCCAAACTCATGGCCAAGGTCGAGAGTACGACCATTGGTGATTCATTGCGAAATGAAGGCGTTCTGTACGGACCAATGTTGTCTGAAAAATATGCGGTTGATTTCCTCAAAGATTTGGGGATGTGTGAAACCAGTGGTGCAACCAAACTCTACGGAAAAGGGCGAATCACCAACGACAACAAGCCTGCTGGCTTCCTTGGTGATGCTTCGGAAGGAGTCTACATGTGGCCGCACGTTTATGCAAATGTCACTGAAGATATGGAATGCTTCCACGAGGAAATTTTTGGTCCTGCCATCACCGTTGTGAAAGCCAATGATTTCGATCATGCACTATATCTTGCAAATGCGAGTCCATATGGACTATCGAGTGCTATCTACACCAATGATCGCCTAGAAGCGTACCGGTTCAAAACCGGTATCAAGGCTGGAATGACGGGAATCAACAACTCGACGACGGGTGCGGAAGCTCACTTGCCATTCGGTGGCGTCAAAGGCTCAGGAAACGGAACTCGAGAATCTGGTATTTGGGTTATCGAAGCCTATTCCTATTGGCATGCAGTTAACGATGAACTCAGTGGTAAACTTCAGTTGGCACAAATGGATGTCGAAGAAATCGAAATCGAGGAAGCCGAAGTAGATTGGACATCTCTTGCTTGAGGAATTGGCATAGAAGTTAGATGCTCAATCCCAATTGGTTTGATCTGTATCAAAGTCGAAGGTACAACTACCACCACAGGTATCGTTGATTACACCTGTAAGTAGGAAGGCTTCAACCATTGAATTAACTTGGATGATGGGTGCAATTTCATTGTGTGCCTTGCCAGCATCACCTATCGGTGGTGCAGCGTTTGTGTCAGGCATCGATTCGTAGTTTCCATCCCAATAGACGATAGCAGAACCAGTGATTGGACCATCGGCAACATCGATTCCGTAGGGTGACATCATCGACCCATTGAGCATCGGAATACCAGCGGTTCTTGCAGCTCTGTCTGAAGAGAGTCCTGGGACCTGTGCATCATTGACAGATATGGTTGAGAGGATATTGAATGGCTGGATTTCATCACCATAACCATTCTCTGCGAACCGCAACCAAGTTTCTGCATCAGAAGCATCCCACATCTGCTGACAGACTGCGATGAGCAATGCCCGATCATTGCGCTCCGGATAGGCCTGTGGAAGGATGAACCCATCTGAGAATGTCACATAGTTGGTGCTTCGCTCAATGAACGTCGAGAAACCAGAACCACCTACCCATAGAGCAGCGCGATCAATATCTGGAGAGAATCCCGTAATGCTGGCACCATAGATTCCACCCAATGAATAACCCATGTAATGAACATCTGAACTGTCAACCAAGTTGATTCCATTGTACTGCAGTTCTGCTATGTCGCTACAAACGCCTTTGAAAGTACGTGCGAGAGCCATTTGATTGACGAGCATTTGCTGGAGACGATCCGATTGGTGCTCGAAATATTCTGGATTGGCTAAACCCATGAAAATGGTGTCCATGTCGGTTCCCGACCAGCCGTAGATATCTGTGGCCACCATTGCGACTCCGTATTCCTCCATCCATCCGATGGCCCAAGTTGAGATTGCGCCACGACCGTTGCCGAGGAAACCGTGTCCGAATACGACTAGGGGCCCACTCTCATTGTTGTCTGCCAATACCTGAGGGATTACCAGTGTGAATGGGACCTCGGCATTTTCTACGAATAGAGGCGTGCCATTGACATCTGTACTGATTTTGCTGGGTGGATTTTGCCATTCCAAATATTGTGGAACAGTGTAAGTTCCCGTGATTCGACGGAAATCTCGGTCGGAATCATCCATCCAATCGGTTTCGACACTTTCCACAGTACATCCAATCCCATCATCACCGAGCCGCTCTAAGGCGTCCGCACGCATGGAAAGTGTAGGGCCTACGATTGAATTCAATGATGCAGTGTGGAATTGCCAAGCGTCATTGAGGTTTTCGATATCATGTCCAGAGGCATTTAGAGCCACAATCAGCGCAGCCATCGATTCTTGTCGTGCTTCGACATCAGGTGCATTGGTTTGAGAACCATCAACAATTGCTTGGAAGGCGGTTGAGGGTGTCACATCTAATCCAGATATACCAATTCCATAGGCTGTATTGGGCTCCAAAGATCGCAGGGTTCGAATGAAGACGATGGTGGCTGATTCGTCATCTGCTCTCGCATCAATCTCCACCCAATGAGCTACCTTCTCACCCGTATCCAAATTGAGAAGAGTTGTCGCGTGCCCAGATTCCATAGAAAGCCCAATCGAATATTGATTGGCGACATCGATGAGATTCGGTAAAGTGCTGAACGCCGTCATAATTTGGGTCGAGGGGCTCATGCCATCCGAGAGATTGAGAGATTCAATCTGAACACTTTCGCCTTGATTGGAAAGCGAACCAGAGACAGGAAGGGTATTCTCAGCGTAGTTGACTCGCAATCCCGTTACAGTTGAATTATCTCCGACCAAAAATGCATCCGATGGGAATGGTAACATGCAATGTATAGGGTTCAGATTGTCACATCCATCAGTTTGTTCAACCGCTACGATTGTGGGTAAAGGAACTTCGATATTATCACCA
>JAPKEY010000114.1 GCA_028821815.1 Candidatus Poseidoniales archaeon
GAGGTCTGATGCTCCCAAAGCATCGAGCATAGCCAAGCTAACCCACGGGTCCAGTAATGGTGCCGCGTCGCTCACCAAACATGAACATTCTCATGTGCATTTCCAGCGATTAGGTCCATCTCGAAGTAATTCACCTTCGGCACAGGCATGTTCTGCAAAGACTTCTGCACCGATATTTGAATTGACTTTTCGAAGCACAATTTGTAGAGACTCAAGTGTCACCACACCACTTTCGTCAGCCGCCGTGGTAAGGATGTACTGGCCATCTACTGGCCCACTGCTGGCCATTGCTGGTGTTTGATTCTGTTTGTTCAACCAGGTGGATAATTGATCTCGAATTTCGGGTGGGACATTTGCCACAGAGACAGCATCACTGGCTTCGCTAGCATTCATGTGCCGCGAAAGAATTTTCGCTTCGGAATGGTTACAGTGTGGGCATTGCAAATTTTTAGCACTTCGTGGTTTCCCAAATGCTCTTTCACAAGACTGGCACAATAGCACGAGCCATGTTGGTTCCATAGAATCAGAAGAAAAGTGGCGGTTGTTGAAGACTGCGCTCAAAACCCAAAGTCGCTCTTGCCGCTTCCACTGAGTCCTGTTGGACCCCCTAGGCCGCCACCGATGCTTGAAATTCCAAGATTCCTAGAACGAGTAGGGCCGCTTGAATCACCAATGTTGAGGCTGTTGGGAAGTATCAGTGCAGCGAGAACTACCCCGTGAAACCCCTCTTGTGCTTCGATTTCATCAACTGCACACTCAAACATCGCTTTACCATCGTCATCTTTGCGGAATTCCAAATCTCGATTGCCAAGTTTACGCTGTAAATTAAGACGGAGTTTGGATTCACATTCTTCCATCGATCCTTGATGTGACAAAGTGGAAACTATCGCACATTCATCACCTTCAGGTGTGGTGCAAAGAGCCCATGCCACTCCGGCAGATGCAATTCCTGAACCCTGAACTGTTGCCTTGGATAAATGGCATTCAACAAGTGTACCCATCGGTAAATCCTGTGGAGTCCCTGGTTCAAAACCCATCGGCAACATCGCACCTTCGCCACGGATTAAGCGAGCATCGCCCAAACCGAGTTCGACCAGAGCTTGATCCATTGCGTGTTCATCATTTTCACCGAATGGGGCAACTGCAGTCATCAACCAACCAGCCAAACCTCCACCTCGACGAGGGGCCGACTTGCGCTGATTGCGCGGACCCGAAGAAGTTCCGATGTTGAAGTCCATGCAGCGCCGAGGAGCGTTGAGTTCATCAAAGGCAGGGTAGACCGGGTTGCATGGCCAACCCCCGCGCGAATGTTCTCGGTGTGAGTTTTGCCATGCTCACGTTGGCTTCGGTGCTACTGATTGTCAACGAGGGGACTGTGAGCGCCAATGCTTGGGCGTTGCTAGCGCTATCTGGAGTTTTTGCCGCCGCTTCAGTCATGGCATTCTTCCAGGAACAGGAGGGTGACGCGCACCTAGGTGGACAAGCAAACCAACCCGCACAAGGACATCAGACAGAGGTACAGGCATTGCCTGATCCTGCTGAAAATGGATTCGATATTCCTGTCGTCTAAAGCAACCGAATCGTTTCCAGGTTCTTTGGAGCGAAAGTACGAACACGATAGGTGCTCGCTAAATCTTTCCTGAATTCGGCACATGTATGAGGATCACCATGGTGGCATATGATGGTTTTTGGTTTTGGATTCATCGCCTTAACGTAATCCATTAGTTGACGTCGATCACTGTGGCCACTGAATCCATCAATGGTAATCAAATCGCAATTAATGCTGACCATGTGGGTTTGGCCACCATCATTGATGGGAACCTCTGCAAATCCTTTCTGTAGTCGGCGACCCAATGTCCCATCAGCCTGATAACCAACAAAACAGAGTGTGTTATTGGGTTCAGGAGCCCAGTTTTTGAAGTACTCAACAATCGGGCCACCCGTCATCATACCAGAAGTTGCCAACACAATACAAGGGCTAGGATCGAGTAAAATACTCTCTCGCTGTTCACGGCCACTTACTTTACGGAACCAAGTGGAATTGAATGGGTTTTCGTCTCCACCTTTGAGAACCTGCTTTCGAAGATCCCGATTCAATGCTTCCGGGTGACTTGCATGAATGGCGGTCGCTTCAGTAATCATTCCATCCAACCAAACAGTAACTGGTTCACATTTCCCCGACTTGAATAATTGATCGATGGCAATCATAACCTCTTGAGAACGTCCGACTGCGAATACAGGGCAGAAGATTTTACCCTTTCTACTCAGAGCCCTTTTAATCAAATCTTGCAACTCTTGAGTCGCCTCTTGACGTGTGGGTTGGAAATCTTTCGCACCACCGTAAGTCGATTCGATGATGAGGGTCTCAACCCTTGGGAATCTGACAGCAGCAGCATCATGAAGCCATGATTTTTCATACTTGATGTCTCCGCTGAATACAATGTTATGCTTACCTTCACCAATATGCATGTGTAGAGATGATGAACCTAGAATATGTCCTGCATTGTACATCGTCAGTTTGATGTCTGGTGCGATATCGATTGTCTTGCCCCACTCCACATCAACAATATGTTTGATCATCTCTTGAACATCTCCCAATCCATACGGTGGGGGATTGCCCTCAGCTGCTGCGACCTTGATGTAGTCACTTTGTAGCAATACCATCAAATCGCGGGTCGGCGGTGTGCAGTAGATTGGTCCACGATATCCATACTTGTACATTACAGGCAATTGCCCAATGTGATCGATGTGCGCATGCGTAATGACAATGGCATCTAGATTTTCAAATGGCATCAATTCTGGTGCAGTGAAGTATGGAGCTATTTCATTGAGATTATTCGTAGGTTTAGCACCAACATCAACGACGATTTTAGATTCGTTTGTCGTAATCAAATGCATGGCACGACCTACTTCGCGATAGGAACCGAGTGCGGTCAATCGACACCATACTTCACCCGGACGCTGTGGACGATAAATTCGAGTGCCAAATTTGCGTAACAATGCCTTACGATCTTCTGCGTATTCTTGGCGGTATTTTCGGATATTATGCATGGTCCGACTTTCGACCGCGGCATACCGCTCTGTACGAATAATCCAACCAATTTCATCCCGGATACCCCGGATGGTCGCACCTTTTGGTCCAACTGCCACCCCTGGGTCATTGCAAACGATTGTGCACTCACAGATGGCTGCGTCGAAATATATTCGTTTCAGACCAGCTTCTTCGGGGAGCATCTCGATAATCTTGGCTTCAGCTTCCTTAGAATCCATCAAAATATCTGACGACGGACGAATCTCAATTCGGCGTTTTATGGTCTTAGCGATTTTGCTCGCCAAACTATCCGTTCCAGAGAATGCCTCAGGCACCGATGTGACGATAGCGATGCTTGCCGCTTCAAGATCAACCTCATAATCGATATCTGATGGTACCATACTTTCAATTTTCTTTTTCACTTGTTGAAATGTCATTCTCATGACTCAACCTCCTTTCGACCCGGGACACACTGCATCACAATACCATCCACAGGATGGGTGCGAGGACGACGCGTGCGCCGGGAATTGGATTAGCACAACTTGAGAAGTGCTTCGAGTTCTGCAGCATCGAGAGTACGATATCCTGCTTTCTGTGAGATGACTACGAGATCCATACCATTGCCACTTGCGGCATCGCGCTGAGCGCTTGCCAGAAGGGCTTTAGCAGCCACCTTGAGTGCCTCTTTCTCAGTCATACCTGATTTGAACTGATCTTCTAATACACCATACATATACGGTGAACCGGAACCAGTTGCGCAGTATTCATCGGGAATTGAACCACCAGCGGAATCAATCGAATAGACACTACCGCCGGTATCATCAACACCTGCGATAAGTAACTGAACCCAATGAGGACGGCCGACAAGGATGTTTGCAGTCATTGTAGCTGCACCCTT
Source organism: Candidatus Poseidoniales archaeon (assembly GCA_028821815.1). Taxonomy (GTDB): domain Archaea; phylum Thermoplasmatota; class Poseidoniia; order Poseidoniales; family Thalassarchaeaceae; genus MGIIb-P. Next base: position 3,930 of record JAPKEY010000114.1, read on the forward strand.
CACAGTCATCAGTTGACCACGTGTGAGTTCAAACAAACTCATTTCGGCAGCGAGAGTTCGGGAGAGTGATTGTGCATGTCCAACAAGGCCAGCAGTAGTGAGGGCGAGATTGTCTGCAATCTTGAACAACTTCTGGACACTCTTGTTGGCAACGAAGTGACCCATGGTCGCCCGATGGTCCGCACCGACAACGACACCGCCATCGAAACAAATCCCAATCGTACTCGTACCAGTCTTTACTGCTGCCATATCTGCATCCATATCAATATCCTCCAAGAATCGCGAAATGCGCTTCGGGGGTAATGTCGCCAGAAGAGGGGCCCTTTTGAATCCCTCGTCTGCTGCCCCCTGGTCGCACCTCGAACCGTCTGGGGTTGCGGCGGTTCTTGAACCTATGAAGTCAAATGAGTCCGAGGATTGAAAGATTGTCACTGTTCAGGACCCCCCATGGAGGACGGGGATGCACCTAGATGGATGAATATGCCATCCATCGATGAGGCACAGCCAGAACCGGTCACTCCGGCTCAAGCATACCATGATTTGGGGGATCTTTACCCTGATGCACCCATCCCCTTGATACGCGGAGAAGTTATCATCCATCGAGCGGTTTTGCAGGACTCATCTGGAATTGAAACACTGTTTGATTGGGTGGCTGCCGGAGATGTGGCTATTGTTGAACTGAAGCGACTGATTCATCGCGAGGTTGAATTCGCCAATTGTGTTTCGCGATTACAGGAATTAATCGAGGGGGATTTGGGTGGTGTACTCATTCAAGTTGGTGATGACCGACTGATTCTACTCCCGACTGGATTTGCCGCCGTCAAAGGCGTTGAAAATGAAGTGTTCGCGTCTGACGCATAGTTTCAAACATCATGTAGGGGGACAGCGTTGTATGGAGAGTACAATCGATGTTTCCTGCGTTATCTGCGGATCTAATGCAGGTATATCCCTGCTTGCGCATACCGAAGAAATCGCATACTTCGGTGAGCATACCCAGGTGACTCTGACCTGTCCAGGTTGTGGATGGCGTCAAACCGATTTTATCCCCGCTGAAGCCAGAGAGGGTTCTTGCCAAACCTATCGTATCAATTCGGTTGATGATTTACAGATACGGGTCATCCGAGGTTCGGCCTGTACGGTTCGCTTGATTGAGCTTGATCTAGAGGTTCGCCCTGGTTCACATTCAACGGGTTATGTATCCAATATCGAAGGCATTCTGAATCGATTTCAGGAAGTTATAGAC
>JAPKEY010000115.1 GCA_028821815.1 Candidatus Poseidoniales archaeon
TGCGGCTCGTCCATCCGGGCGAGCGTGTCGGCGTGCACGAAGGCGCCGAAGCAGGACACGGAATACGCCGAATCAACGGTGAACTGGTAGCCATGCGCATGGGGACCTTGATTGATAATGGAAACACAGTCAGTGTTGATCCGTTGAGCAGCCGATATGTCCCCCGTGCTGGTGACCTTGTCATCGGCCTCGTTGAGGGCATGACGAACAACATCTGGTTCCTTGACATCGGCGCATCATTCAATGCTATCCTCCCAATGAGTCTTGCACCATGGAAGGTTGAATTTGGTGCTGTGCGTGAGCATCTGAATGTTGGTGAAGCCGTACTATGTCGTGTTCAAGAAGTGGATGAAACACATTCTTCTGTTGCGACAATGAAAGGCATGGGCTTAAGGAAACTAAAGTCCGGACTTCTAGAAGATATACCTCCTCATATTATTCCTCAAGTCATAGGACAGGGTGGCAGCATGCTGCAGACCCTCAAGGATTTAGGCGACTGCCGGCTTGTCATTGGACAAAATGGTCGCGTCTGGCTCGATGGTGAGCACGGTGGGATGCATGATGTACGAGCAGCATTGAAGTTGATTCGTGATACCGCACATCTCCCCGGTTTGAAAGAACGCATCAATGCATTGGCAAATGAGTGAGTGAGAGTTAGGAAGTGAAATTATGGGATATGAAGATTATCAGTGTATGGATGAAAACGGCATCCGAGAAGATGGCCGTAAGGCAGACGAAATGCGCCCTGTCGAAATTGAATGTGGAGTTGTTCCCGTCGCCGATGGGAGTGCTTACATCAGGTGGGGTAAGAACGAGGCAATTGCTGCAGTTTACGGCCCGATGGAAGCACATCCACGAAAGATTCAACGCCAAGATCGCGCCATTCTTGATGTGCGCTACAACATGGCACCCTTCAGCACCTCTGACCGTATTCGCCCAGGATTCAACCGCCGAAGTCGTGAAATCAGCAAGGTTACACGAGATGCGCTTGAAAGCGTTGTTAATTTGGAGCTTTACCCACGCAGTAAAATTCGTGTTGAAATCGAAATTATTTGTGCTGAAGCCGGTACACGTTGCTGTGGTATTACTGCTGCAAGTGTAGCACTGGCGGATGCTGGTATTCCGATGTCAGACATGGTTGTCAGTGTGGCTGCGGGAAAATGCAATGGAATTGTACTGATGGATTTGAACAAGCCTGAAGATAACTACGGTGAAGCAGATTTGCCCATGGGCATCCTGCCAATGACCGATGAACTGGTATTCCTTCAAATGGATGGCGATCTCAGTATGGACGAATTTCAATTGGCATGGGATTACAATGTCAAGGCTGCACATGATGTCCACAAAATCATGATTGAAGCACTTCAGAAGCGATACGGAGGTGATGTTTGATGGCCATTCCAATCATACCGAGCCTACTGCGCGATAACCTTGCAGCACTTGCAGAAGATGATCAGCGACTTGACGGCCGTGCACGATTTGCTGGCCGTGATCTCGAAATCGAAATTGATTGTCTCTACAATGCCGAAGGTTCGTGCCGAGTTCGTATGGGTGATACAATTGTATTCGCTGGTGTGAAATTCCAAATCATGACCCCCTATCCGGATCGACCGACACAAGGCGGATTGATGACGAGTGCTGAAATCCGTCCTGTTTGTGGTCCAAACTGGGAACCAGGTCCCCCCTCTGAAGAAAGTATTGAGATGGGACGAGTTGTTGACCGTGGGATCCGTGAATCAGGTTGTATCAACACAACTGAATTGTGTATCTTACCCGGTGAAAAGGCATGGCAAGTCATTATAGATTTATTCGCAATTAGCGATGATGGTAATATGTTTGATGCGTTCGCTTTGGCAGCAATCGCAGCACTGCGCACCGCAACCGTCCCGGCTGAACGATTCGATGTTGGTGAAGACTACAAGTTGCCTGTTGCAGGTACACCCATCATGTGCTCTTATCAGAAAGTTGGTGGACGCTTTGTCTATGATGCCAGCAAGAGAGAAGAATTAGGTGGAGATGAGCGTATTCATATCACACTAGGTGATGAAGGTCATGTTCACTCTTTGCAGAAGGGGCTAAGAGGAATTTTCACCGCAGACGAGTTTACAGAGATTATGGACACGGCTCAGTCGCGTTGTGCTGAACTTCGAGAAATTGTACACAAACTGGAGGAATCACAATGAGTAAGCGCACACAGAAAACAGGTGCAACAGCGCGCTTTGGCAGCCGATATGGTGTGAGTGTCAGACGGCGTGCAGGCACTGCGATTGCAAAGTTAAAGCGATCATACACCTGTCCGGTTTGTCAATATCCAAAAGTAAAACGTCAGGCCAGTGGAATCTGGGGTTGCAAGAAATGCGGCCACACATTTGCTGGGGGTGTATGGGAACCATTCACCCGTGCCAGTGATACAAACAACCGAATCATTCGCCGTGGTCTTGAAGGCGCGACCGCAACAGACATGGCAGTCATTGCATCACAGAAGGCTATTGAATTTGAGCGCTCTCAAGCGGAGGCTGAAGAGCGTGGTAACGAAGAAGAGTGAGGCCTGGGTGGCTACAATCACGGCCACAAGCGCTGATTCCGCTGCATTGGCTGCAAGTTTGGCATGTGAAGATGTCGAATATGTTATGCGCGAATCAAAATTGATTCAAGTCACAATTCACGGGGACAGTGCCTCTGATCTACGCGCGAAATACAATTCAATGATGAGGTCACTAAGGGCTTCAAGTGAAGTATTATCGGTTATTCAATGACGTGATTTAGATGAGTGAAAATATTCCTTTGGAACAAGTCGTGCAGGAATTGCAAATGGTTGCTCAACAACTTGTATCTGTACAGACTCAGGTTAGAGAATTGCAGGGCACCATCGATTATTTAGCAAATCAAATTGAAGGGAATTCGGTATTTCAGCAGGTCGGACCACTATTGGTTGAAGTTGATGACATTGACGTACTGAGCGATAGTTTGGCAGAAACATGCAAGCAACTAAACGGTCATGCCGAAAAGTTGAGTATGAGAGAAAGTGAATTGCGTTCCGTGTATGAAGCAGCTGCTAAGAAATTTGAGTCGGCATAGGTGATTGTTTGAGTCAAGCGCGTGTCGAAGACATGGAACGCCTTAACCAATGGATAGGCGCATCGATTAAGCGCGGAGCAATAGCAGTTCTAACGCACAGGAATGGCGATATGGACACTGTTGGTTCCGCATGCGCCCTAGCCAATATCATTGGCCCCACAGCTCGTGCTTGCGGGATCCATCTTTCTACCATGGCGCGAACGATGGTGACAAAAACAGGTGCTGATTTCCTCATGCTTGATCCTAAATCCCCCGCATGGCCACGAAATTTGGGCGGCTTGATTATTGTGGATGCGGCTGGCCCGAATCAGCCAGGTATTGAAATTCCGGATGTACCAATATGCATCATCGACCACCATGCTGCCGGTGAATCGTTTGAAATCGGCAGTTCAGATCTTGAAATCAATTGGGAAACATGCTCTACGGCAGAAATTATTCAACTGTGGGCTGAAACTCATGCCAGTGGAAGAATCGATAATCAATCGAGAATGCTACTTTTGGCGGGGATTATCACCGACACGGGGCGATTTAGACATGCCAATGCAGCAGCACTTTCTTCAGCGGGTAGATTGGCCGATGCCGCTGAGATTGACTTTTCAGAATTCATCGAAGATATGGAATCCGTCGAACTAAATAATTCACAGCGAGTTGCAATAACCAAGGCATTATCTAGAGTCCAAACCTTGGATGCAGGGAGATGGTTTCTATCCTATACTAAAGCGGGTACAAATGAAGGAATAGTTGCCCGAGCACTGATTTCTGCGGGGGCAGATATTGCATTAGTTTGTCGTCGTTTACAGGGCGAAACAAGACTAGTCGCTCGCGCGAGCCGAGGATCTACACGCAAGGGGGTTCATCTCGGTGAACTAATGCAGAAAATGGTTTCGAGAAGTGGCGGTGAAGGTGGTGGTCATGCAGGAGCAGCAGGGTGGACAGGTGCCATCGATGCAACAGATGCAACATCAGGATTCATATCTTTATTGATGGCGACACAAGGAGAGGATTAAATGGACCCGAGACACGTAGTCTCTTGTTTATTATCTGGAGAAATTTCTGAATTTATACCCAAAGGTCAGCATGAATTATTGATTGTAGCTGAACAAGCTATTGGCGAAGGTCACAATGAATTGGCCAATAATCTCGAGAACAAATTAAATAAAATTGAATGGCAAATCATACAATTTCGCAGGGCTCAAATTATCAACGACGCTGAATTGGCGCAACGATGTCTAGCAAAAGCCCTTGAAATAAGCCGGTCAAAAGAAAATAGAGATCATCTTTTAGAAGCGAGAATTCGTATGGAATGGGGTATTCTTCGTGCAAGTATAGGTGAATTTGACAAAGCAGGTGTTGATTTAAAGTGGGCTGTAGACCGCCTTGGTGCGATTTCAGAGGGCCATAGGTGGCATGGCATAGCATTGCTGAACATGGCAGCATGGCATCATAGTCGAGGTGAATTCGGGATGGCATTGGCGTTACATGCAGCAATTTCCAGGCACGGACCTCACTTGGTTGAAATCATCTCCATATCTAGACGCCGAGCAGCAGAAATGTTGATTGAAAAAAGTCATCTTTACAGCGCGCTTAGAAATTTGTGGATTTCCCACCATGGATTTAGGCAAACCAATATGCTAGATGAAGCGATTGAAGCAGGTTTGCATTGGATTGATTTGGGGTTGACAGAGGTTTCAGTCGAGGCACCAGAGATGGATACAGCTGTTGAAATGGCGTCTCCTCGTTCAGCGGGGGAACCAAAACAGCGTGTATGGATTCACCCAAACGATTTGGGGGATATGTGCATGTGGATTGAATCTAGAACCGATGATAATGATGCACTTGCAGTATTAAACGACGCGCATCAGGCACTCCAGTCCTGACTAGAAAATAATTCCAATTCCCCTTCATCCCAAGCCAGCGGATGCGGAGGAGATAGGCACCAACCGACTTCATCGATAT
>JAPKEY010000116.1 GCA_028821815.1 Candidatus Poseidoniales archaeon
TCACAAGAAGGGGGCAGTGAATAGCACGGCAGCCAATGGGATTAAAATCATGGTTGCATTATCATCAATCCACCTTAATTTTGGTAGCTCAGCAGCCATGGTCAAAGGGCCCATGAATAATGCCATCCAGTAAGGTGTTCCAAACAAATAACCGCAGGCCAGCCACACGGTCCCACAAACGATGGTACCGATTGCATATACCGCCTGATTGCCCAGGTCCTTTCGACGTGCTTCACCCATCAAGGGGTCTCCAAATGCGAGTGAGAATACTATTGGATATACGAGCCAGCCGGCATGTTGGCCTGCCGTCCCCTCCCAAGGTGACAAGACGACAAGGGTTAGCACAATTGAAATTGCACCCCATGCAAGTGCGCTAAATTGGTGCTTCTCATACTCCCTTTGTCCAACGATTAGGATACCAAATTTCATCCGCATCAATTCGAGACCGAATGCTAGAATGCCCAACATTGCTGCGAATTGGATGCGGTTTTGCGAGAATATGTCGGCAATAGATTCACCATGCTCAAAATAAAGCCAGGGAAATATCACCATTCCAACATGAAAAAAACGACGGAAAATATGGCCACCAAGGCCACCAACACTGTGCTTGACGTGATCTGCTTCATATTCGATATCCGACATGTCCTAACCCCGTTGAAGAATGCTTAGTGCTTCTTCAATGGACATGCGGCCTTCACTCAGGCCCTTGAGGACATCGGAGAATTTCGGGTGTGAAAGCAAGTATTCCTGATGGGTGGCCAATAGCCGTTCACGCGCGCGGGCAATCGCTGGACCCCGCACATTAGGCAGAGAATCAATTGCTGAGATTACTTCACCTATACCATCGCCAGTTTCTGCGGAGCAGAGAATCACTGGAGCGGCCCCTCCATCAGTAAGATTGAGTGAAAGACGGATTCCATCGGCAACCCGGTCCGCACCCTCAAGATCACTCTTGTTGACTACGATTAAATCTGCTAATTCCAATATACCTGCTTTTTCCGCTTGGATGATGTCTCCACGCGCTGGTCCTTCAACGAGTAGTAAACGATCAGCAACAGCGACAATTCGAATTTCTGATTGTCCCGAACCAACGGTTTCGATGATAATTCTTGTCCATCCTTCGTGTATGAGTAGGTCCACCATTCGGTTCAATCGTGTTGGAAGACCACCTGGGACGTTTCTTGTTGCTATAGAACGGAAGAATACGTTATCCCCTGCGTCGACAGAAGCCATCCGCATACGGTCTCCAAGCAAGGCACCTCCTGTGATTGGTGAGGATGGATCCACGGCAAGAATTGCAACTCTTTCCCCACGCTCCAACCAGCACGAAACAATTCGATCTACCAAGCAGGATTTTCCAACACCAGGAGAACCGGTGACACCGAGAACTCGCCATGGTTCGAATGCCCTTGCTGGAACGGTTATTGTTTCAGCAGAGGACAGTGCTCGCGCGAGTTCGCGCCGATCCATGCTCAAACCTCCAATCCCTCAAGGAATGTTACTAGCTCGCTTGAAGTCGTACCTGGCCCAAATATTGCTGCCACACCTGCTTTGAGTAATGCTGGCCGATCCCTCTCTGGAATGATGCCTCCGCCGAATACGACGATGTCTTTCAATCCGGCTTCACGGAGCAATTCGCACACTCTTGGGAAAAGAAAACCATGCGCCCCAGATAGAGAAGAAAGACCAACAACTTGTGCATCCTCATCCATTGCAATACGCACAATTTGCTCAGGCGTCCGCCGAAGGCCGGTGTAAATTACTTCGTGCCCTGCATCACGTAGAGCCCGAGCAACGACCTTTGCACCCCGGTCATGCCCATCCAGTCCTGGCTTGGCGATGACTATCCGTAACGGGGTTGCCATGATTGGTCGAGCCGCGAAGCCACCTTGAACCCAACGGATGCCTGAAAGAGCCCCCATAGGGGGCTATCTTCAAGGGCGGACTGTGTTATCGCGTTGTTTGAGGGCGATGGATACCGCAGAAGAGCGACTCGACGAACTACGTCGGCGCAAGGCCCAATCAGAGGCAGGTGGAGGGGCTCAACGCATTGATGGCCAGCACAATCGTGGTAAAATGACTGCTAGAGAACGACTTGAGATGCTCCTCGACGATGGTTCGTTCCAAGAAGTTGATGCGCTTGTTGAACATAGATGTACAGATTTTGGAATGGAGAGAAACATCATTCCTGGCGATGGGGTCATTTGTGGGCATGGAACAATAGATGGGAAGGCGGTACACTGTTTCGCTCAGGATTTCACAGTCTATGGTGGAAGTCTAGGTGAGATGCATGGCTTGAAGATTTGCAAAATCCTTGACATGGCCATGAAAGCTGGCACCCCTGTAATCGGATTGAATGATTCGGGTGGAGCACGTATCCAAGAAGGCGTGGCTAGTCTGGGGTCCTACGCTGAAATTTTCTTTCGCAATGTCAGGGCGAGTGGTGTGATTCCGCAGATCAGCGTCATCATGGGCCCTTGTGCAGGAGGTGCTGTTTACAGCCCTGCGATCACTGATTTCATCATCATGGTTGACCAAACTGCACACATGTTCATCACTGGCCCTGAAGTCATCAAAACAGTCACCAATGAAGAGGTTTCATTCGAAGACTTAGGTGGAGCCATGACTCACGGCAGTAAGTCAGGTGTAACTCACTTTACAGCAGATTCTGATGAAGATGCCCTTGATTTGACACGCAATTTGATTGGACTACTACCATCTAACAACCTCTCGGGTGTTCCAAACAAATCCCTAGGTGACTCCTCAGAAAGGCAGTGCCAATCGCTAGACAGCATAGTACCCGAAGATCCAAACAAGCCGTATGATGTCACCGACGTGATTACGACCATCCTAGATGCAGGCGCATTCCTTGAGGTTCAAGCGGAATATGCAGGGAATATTGTCGTTGGATTTGGACGACTCGATGGGACTACGGTCGGTGTCGTCGCCAATCAACCCAAGGTTCTCGCCGGTTGCTTGGATATCGACGCCTCAACAAAGGCTGCAAGATTTGTCAGATTCTGTGATGCCTTTGGAATACCACTTGTAACCCTTGTTGATGTACCAGGTTTCCTGCCCGGAGCCAATCAGGAATGGGGTGGAATCATTCGCCATGGTGCTAAACTTCTCTATGCCTACTCGGAAGCAACCGTCCCTAAGTTGACGGTGATTCTACGCAAAGCCTACGGCGGAGCTTACGATGTGATGTGCTCAAAGCACATTCGAGCTGATTACAATGTTGCTTGGCCAACTGCAGAACTCGCCGTCATGGGTGCAGATGGTGCGGTCCAAATTATTCATAGACGACGTATTGAGGCAGCAGGAAATCCAGATGAAGAACGGCAAAGATTGGTCGATGAATATACCGAACGGTTTGCCAACCCGTACCAAGCCGCAGCCATGGGATACATCGATGATGTCATCGAACCAAGTGATACTCGACGTCGCCTAATCAAAGCCCTTGGAATGCTTCACGACAAAGAAGAAACGCGCCCTGCCCGCAAACATGGCAACATCCCGTTGTGAGGTGAAGTGGTGTCATCAGAATCCTACGCTGAATCCCTTGAGGAAGTTCTCAAAGCAGCACGAAACTCTGAGACTGTTACGAAAAATAACCCTCCTGAAAACGATTCCCGGGAACTTTTGCTCCGTGCCGCAGCATTGGTTGCAGTAATGTCGATAATCGGCACTTCAGATGAACGAATTTCCTTGGGTCGGCAATTAGGTTCAGCTTGGAGCCAAGACCATCGAAGAACTCGACTGGGGCTTTCCAATCTGATGGAATCCCGTCAAAAACGCTCTTCTTGGAGGTGAGATGATGGGTGAAATTCGCAAAGTTATCATCGATGGTGAAGAACTTGATGTCGATATTGAAATTGATGGCGAAACTTATCGAGCCACTATCGAAGGACATACTTTTGAATTTATCATTCCAAATTCTAAGGGCATCGTGTCTAGAAAACGTGGCAGCGCAGGTGGCCGAAAACGAAGTGGGACGGTCAGTGCCAGTATGCCGGGCAAAGTAGTCACCGTGGAAGTAAGAGTTGGAGATTCCGTCGAAGAAGGCCAAACCATACTCATTCTTGAAGCAATGAAAATGCAGAATGAAGTGGTAGCACCCATCTCCGGCATGATCAGTGCAATTCACTGTGAAGATGGAATGAATGTCGAAGCAAATGTTCCACTTGTTGTGATTGAGCCACCAATGCCGGACGAGGATTGAAGAAGAAGGGAGTGTAGTCATGTCTGGAGATTCAATGCCACGTTGCGATTATCCTGGCTGCGATGCAGATGGAACGACCATTTCTCGGCTTTCCCCCGAGGGCTATCTCGTCGCGACAGGAAAGAAAGCTTATTCATTCAGAGAGGCGTATCGGCGCTTCCACTATTGTGAGAAACATCACAGTGATTTGATGTCCGGTGTTTGGAATAGGGTTCGCACACCCGATGACAAAGATGATGACCACGTGGCTCCAACTGCAATCTAGGTGCAAACATGCAAAATCAGCCCCCTTGGAGCGGTGATGCCCCTCAACAACCGAACCAAGTCGTCATTGGAGGCGTACAACCACAGACAATTTCGGGGCAACCAACAAACCAGCAAGTCATCTATGTTCAAGCCCCTGCTTTCAAACCAAGTCCAAATTACAGACATATTTCGTATCTAGTTATAGGGATAGGAATTGGACTTACACTGACAATCGGCATGATGGCTGAATTGTCTGGTTCGGGTAGTTATTTTGTATCGAAACTAATCAATACTATGTGCTGCGGGTCCCTTGGAATCGCATGCATTGTCGATGCAATGTATTACAATGACAAATCTAACTGGGAACAGCAAACAGGTGCAGATACAACTGGCACCACAATCGGTATGATTGTAGACATCATTTTTGCAATCATTTGCCTCGGTATAGCGTTACTCTTTTTGATTGTTTGATTGGATTTTAGTCAATC
>JAPKEY010000117.1 GCA_028821815.1 Candidatus Poseidoniales archaeon
ATTGCCGCACGCAGGGGCAAGATAATCCTCCCCTTGATCTGACATGATGAAAAGAAGTCCGTGGCCAGCAGGAAGGATGGCATCAATGGCCTGAAATTCCATCATCATCGTCACGGCTACACCTGGAACAACGGTTTGTGCGTCGTATCCACCGGCATGATATCTGATGTCCATGGTTGCATGACCGAGGCGAAGGCCTGTTTCTGCATCTTGCATTTCGATGAATACTTGACCGCCGTCAAAGGTTGGGACTGCTTGCAAGTGAAGGGATACGAGGCCTGCAATGTGGAGATTTGTGGTGCTCATAGTTGGGCATTCTATTGTCAAAATTTGGCCGCCGCCGACTACAGGTGCGCCCCCACCACTGAATGCGCCATCGTTACTACACTCACTCATGTCTAGTGAAACGCGTTCGACATCCGATGGTGGCCACGTTTCTTCGATTCTCCATTCGCCATCATTGCGCTGAACTTGTGTATGGAGTGCAGGAGCGGGCCCGATGTCCTTGAGATAATACTCCATCCATTCGAACAAATCCTGAGCCCAGTCCCAACGTGTCATGTTGTGAATTGCCTCGCCACCATATCCTGAATCTTGGGCGTTGTGCTTTGTCCATTGATCGGGATAATTATGTTCCCATTGACCAATCATACCTGCGACATCGTATCCGTTGTCGATGTACTCTTGGTACCAATTGGTACCAGGTGGTCCGCCGAATACTTGGTGGGGATCTACGTTCCAATCCTGTAATCCTTGAACCCAATAGATACTGCCATTGTATGTGCCAAGGGCTTTGTCAATGTGGCTGCGTTCGTCGTAGTAATTGTCCATGTAGGGGTCGGCCTCACCCAATCCATATCGTGTTGGGCCGGCAAGAAATCCTTCGATAACGTCAGCGCACATGTTGTCGATATCGTCATCATCATAGTCAAGAATACTGCCGCCATAATTGGAATGCATCACGAGGCTGCGTGCCTCGGCACTGCCATTCTTGTAGAGCAGGGGGCCTAGAGCGGTGGTTCCCGATATGGGTATGATCGTCTTGAGGTGAGAACTGCCCTGAGCTGCGGCTTCCCATGCAGTTGCACCTTCGTATGATTTACCGTAAATTGCAACGTTCCCATTGCTCCAGTTCTGTTGTCCGAGCCACTCAACGGCTGTGTGAATACTCAGCCCTTCACCGTCACCTCGGTAATCAAAGCAGCCGGTGCTATCTTCTGTTGCGAAAACTGCGACCTGAGCAAATGCATAACCATGGGGAATAAAATTGTCATAAATGAATTCGCCACGGCCACCCCCTACCACATTGGTGGGGGACGACTCGTCACCAGGTTGCCCGTACGAAAAATAGGGGCTGATGACGGCGATTACTGGTACTTCATCGCCAATTTCAGTATTGGAAGGAAGCCAATATGAAAGATGGACGTTTGCTGAATTGGGGCCGCCTTCCCAGAGACCCGTTGTGTCAACCTCGATATTCGCTTCCTGAACTTCGAGGGCGTGATGGGGCCCAGGGTTGAGAAGGAAGCTGTGAGTATGGCTAGTATTCCATTCCAATGTGTGACGATCCCATAGACTTGGATACATTTCTTCGTTCGATTGCGCGTGGGAATCCTCAGCACCAAAGCAACCGGACAAAGTAGTGATTAGGAAAAGTGCAGCAATCACACTCGCATGTATACGCCGCCCCATGGGGGTGCTTGAGGAAGGGCCACGTTTCAATCTGACGAGGGGGGGATGACGTTCAATATTGGGTCTAAATGGCAAAGGGAACGTTCTTGACGGAAAGGGATGCCCCAAAATCGTCGGCGAGGGCCGTCAGGTGAACGTATGCGAATCGAGGGGTCTCATGTTTTGGTTACGGGTGGGACAGGTTCCATCGGTTCTGAAGTTGTTCGCCAACTGATGGATCGTAAACCAAAACACATCACTATTTTCTCACGAGATGACTCGAAACACTTCTATTTCCAGCAAGAATTGGTGGGCCAGAATAATATTACGTTCATCATTGGTGATGTGCGCGACCGAGAATCCCTTGCTCGCGCATTCCAAACAGATGTTGATATCGTGATTCATGCAGCGGCATTGAAACACGTTCTCATCTGTGAACAAAATCCAATAGAAGCGGTGAAGACCAATATTCTCGGTACACAGAATGTGGTTGATCTCGCAAAGGATGCGGGTGTGCAAATGATGCTCATGGTCTCAACGGACAAGGCGGTATCACCCACTTCTACAATGGGTGCATCGAAGTATGTCGCTGAGAAGTTGACCCTTGATGGGAACTCAACGGGAGATATGCTCTGCGCTTGCGTTCGGTTTGGCAACGTCCTCGGTTCACGTGGGTCGGTCATCCCAGCCATGGTCAAAGGTATCAAGGAACGTGGCGAGGTTTGGATTAGTGACGAAGCGATTACTCGATTCGCAATGCCAATTCCCGAAGCGGCACGTTTGGTGCTCGACGCTGTCGAAATGACTGAAGGTGGCGAAATTTTCGTTCTAAAAATGAAGGGATTCAGTTTGGGCCAATTACTTTCTGTGTTCAAGGGTATGAATCTTAGAGATGGGGGATTCAATGTTGATGTTCGTGGATTAATTCGTGCAGAAAAGTTGCATGAAGACTTGGTTACTTCTGATGAAATTGCACGCCTATATGAAACAGATTCTCACTACGTGGTTGCTCCACCGGTGGGGAACTGGTCACCTGCTGCAGGTATGACTAAGATTGACTTGTCAGAATACAATTCATCGCATGCAGAAATGTTTGATGATGCTGAACTCGTTGAACATATTCGCGAGTGCATTGTCATGCTTGGATTGGAGTGATGGCATGATTGGCGTGACCGGTGCTTCCGGTTTCATTGGGGCTCATTTGCTTACACAACTTGGTGGGTCGGGTTTTGGCATCGATCTGCGTACATTGAGGACACCCAATGCCTTGGCTGATTATTTACGCGCACAGGATTGTCGCACAGTTGTCCATTTAGCAGGGCCTCTCCCGGGTGATTCAAACGCAGAGGCTGTTACAACAGAATTGGCGCAAAGGGTTGCAGGTGCTGCAATGACGCTGGATGAATGCCACATCATTTTTTCCAGTAGTATTCGTGTTCATTCGCGAGAGGAAGGGGTGTTCAGTGTTGGTTCTGTTGTGGCGCCCTTCGATTCCTATGGAATTGGTAAGGCGGCCGCAGAAGCTGTGTTTCTAGGCTGTGCTGATGAAGCACATCCTGTATCTATCCTGAGGATTTCTTCTGTGCAGGGTGTTGGGGTGAATGGTCGGGCCAAGGGGCTCATTGGTGTGTTCGCTAGGCAGGCTGCAATCGGTGGGCCAATCACGATCATGGGTACAGGGGAATCTATCAAGGACCTCATCAGTGTTGATTCGACACTCGATGCGATTGGGGATTGCATACTGCAACCCCCTTCAGAATTGACGCATTCACAAATCATTCCAGTAGGCTCCGGTCAATCTACAACTGTTAGCGAATTGGCTGAAATTGTTGGCAATCTTTCCGGTATAGGTGTCATTCACATCGATACAGACCCCAATGACCTCTCTGGTCATGTCGATTGTGAATCCAGTGGTGAAAATTTACAAGACATGGTTGAAAGTGTTTGGAGGGCTGTGAAAACTGAAATGGGTGATTCGTGATGATTGATGCACGGCCCTTGAATGATTTCACCACCCCTGACTTGGAACAATTGATAGATGCAGCGAAAACCCTTTTTGAAAATCGCGATTGTTGGGTTATCCGAGTCCCTGCACGCCTATGTCTTGCTGCAGATCATACAGATTATTGGGAGGTTTTTTCACCACAATTGGTGACATTTGCCAGTGATTCTTGTACAATGCGAGCAGTAATTTCACCCCGAACCGATTCATTGGTTCGGTTGTTCAACATGGGTAAATTTGAAAATTATGAATTTGACATGAGTGTTGATTGTCCGCCTTTGGCAAGTGATGGGTTTCTGTGGCTGGATTGGTTGGGTGAAAGGGGGACGCCGGTGGCTCATTGGTCGAATTATGTGCGCGGTCCTGTGCACCACGCGCAGATGCATCACGGGGCTAGCAAGGGGTTTGACATTCTCATCGACTCGGATATACCCCCTTCCTCTGGTGCATCCTCATCTTCAGCACTGGCGATTTGTGCCTCGGTTGCAGTTCGATTCGCCAATGGATTGGCTGTCGAACAAAGTGCGCTAACAGTGGAAACCGCGGATGCCGAATGGTTTGTTGGTACCCGTGGGGGCATGATGGATCATGCCACAATGGTATTTGCTGAAGCAGGAAAATTGTTGCGGCTGACCTTCAGGCCTTTTACCGCATATACTCTTGATTCGCCCCTGCAGTTGGCTGATTGTCGGTTCGTGACCATATTTACACACCCTTCTGACAAGGGCACTTCAACCCAATTGGAATTCAATGCGCGGGCCTTGGCAGCAAGAGATGTGATTCCACAGATGTTAGCCGGTGCAACAGAAAAATTGCCTGATGTTATCGGTGTCTCTAGCTTGCCTAGCGAACTCTTACGGAAATATCCAACACTCCAAGCCTCGGATGGTATCGAATTGCAAATCAAGGATTGGTTGGCGTTTGCGCACGGAGAATATGATCGGGCACATGAGATTCAAATCTTGCTCCAAGCCGATGGTGAGGTTGCTACGTTGGGCAGTTACATGGACCAAGCGTGGAGGGATGCTGGCGAACTGTATGGGATTCGGACGCCGCAAATGGATTTGATAGCAGATGTGTGTCGTGACTGTGATGGTGTGCTTGGACTCAAGGTGATGGGGGCAGGATTTGGTGGGAATCTTCTTGCACTTGTCCGTAATGATGCCCTAGATAATTTGAGGAAATTATTGCACGAAAATTCAAAATTATTT
>JAPKEY010000118.1 GCA_028821815.1 Candidatus Poseidoniales archaeon
ACGGTTGAAAGAATGCAAACATCTGCGGTCTTCCAATGTATCAGCATGATTGGAATGAAGAACAAACCGAACCACCATGCTTCAGACCATGGCAAAAGCCAGCCCCACGGTACAAAAAATGTTACACCAACATGTAATATGTAGACTGCCTTGGCTAACGCTAAGCGAATCGAACCGACATCGTCGGTCATATCCTACACCTCACAAGAGGTCGGCGAGTTCGTCTTGGATGATTTCAACTGCCTCAAGAATCTCATCCTTGTGGCGTGCGCCGGTAATCACCATCTTGCCACTGCCGAAAATCAGGCAGACAACCTTGGGGTAATCGAGGCGGTAAATCAGTCCTGGGAACTGCTCGGGTTCGTATTCGACCTTGTCAAATGGAAGGTGGAAGGTCAGGTGATTGAGATTTAACCTTCGTGGCAAACCACATAGTGGATCTCCACCTCGAAGCTTCTGAGTCGGAATTGCCTCATCGGCCTTTTCCTCATCAGTTGCAAGACGGAGTTGCAGTGGGTCTTGCCCAACTTCAATAACGTGTATATTTTGGTCATCGAATTTAGCGACTCCAGCTGGATTTTTGGGACCACCTGTGTAGTCATCTGGATAATGAAGGGCGAAGGTTGCAACCATATTCTGCACCTCGATGGTGACATCTTTGAGGTCCCATGTTGTGATACCAGCGGCGCGCAAATCGGCAATCATGCGCTCGATACCAGTGTGGATGTTATCCTCGTTCTTGCCACCAGTGCAAACAGCACGACCGGAGCGGAACATGAGAATGGCCAACTTGGGGTCAACAACACGGTAAACTACACCAGGGAATTGTTCTGGTTCATACTCGCAATTCAACTGAATTGCAATGTCGGGGAGATTCAATTCCTCGGCCACGCGGGTCGAGGCAACCACATTCACTACGGTTAGACGATCTTCATCATTTGTTGCCATGGCCCGCCGTATCAAAGCCCCTATTTAAAGGAATATGTCAACTTATTTATAAAAAAATATCGTCTTTAGGGACTCAGTCAATCGTTCTCAATACGGACACCAGATGCACCGAGTTGTGAGACCATCGTTCGACCCCCAACCAGTTCAATCTCCTCGGCTGTTCTACGGGGTTCCATGGTCAACGCAATCATGCAACCTCCGCCCCCTGCACCAGTAAGTTTAGCCCCTAGGCTAGAGGGTAATGCAGCCTCGACCATTCGATCTAGATCACCATCTGAAACACCGAGTCCTTGGAGTAGACGGTGACATTCATTCATTGCGATTCCAACCGCTTGCAGGTTGCCAAGCGAAAGTGCTGTTGTACCGGCTCGAGTCACATTTCCAATTCGTTCGATATCTTCCATTCTTTCTGGTTCGTTAGAGAGTAACGTAGCGACATTGGCAACCATTTGTGCCGTTGGACCAGGTCGGCCAGAATAACCTATGACTAGACTGGCTTCCGATATTGATTCAGGGAGTTCAACGCTGTGTACCTCCCAAGTTCTCCGTTGCCCATCAATGCGCAAATCGCGTGAGTATTTCCAATGTGCGAGGGGTTCTTTCTTGTCAGAAACCAAAACGGCTCCACCCAACGTAGCGGTGCTGGTATCGATTGGACTGGCACGGCCACCTTGAGCCTCAGCTTCGGCAAGATGGGCGGTAGTTGCAATTCCTGAAAGTGGCATCTCATCTGCTGGAGTGCCACGCATGTGCAACAGGCCGGCAGCAACTGCAGAACAAATTGCGGCACTAGAACCCAGACCCGCTGCACCAAACAAATCACTTTCGATATTGAGGGAGAGCGGGGGACCACCGTCACTAATCCACATACGCTTGAGAATCGCATCTAGGTGAGGGTGACGTTGTTTATCAAATTGCATTCCATCGATGAGCCAACCAGATTCAGACACCTCGAGAGAAACCCGTATCCGAGCATCGATGGCGACTGCGACTGCAGGTTGCCCATACACAACCGCGTGCTCTCCAAAGAGAATGCACTTCCCGGGCGCGCTGGTGGTGACCATGACAGGGCGTGAAGGGGACACCTCATATCGGTATCTCTCGCGTGCGCGTGCGAGAACAAGTTCAAGGATAGGTTGCAAGTAGGACAGGTTACCCGAGGTGTGCCCATGGATGATGAGACCGACTTTGACGTCATTATCATCGGTGCTGGTTTCGCTGGAGCTGCGACCGCCTTTCAACTTCTCAAAGAAGGCATAGAGGGTGATCGTATTCTCGTCGTCGATCGTGGTGAACCCATCGGCAGCAAAAATCTCACAGGTGGTATTCTGTGGGGCCGTGAACTCGATGATTTCGAAGAATTTCTGGGCAACTGGGAAATGGACTGCCCCGGAATCGAGCGCTGTATTAATCACAAAAAGGTTGGATTCCTGAGTAATGAAGATGCTCTCTTCGTCGAAGGCAGATTTGCATCATGGGATGGAACTGGTGGAACTGATGAGCCTAGTCAACGCTCATCTTGGTCTGTTCTACGAGCAAAGGCAGATGCTTGGATGGCTGAAAAAATGGAAGAGGCTGGCATCTTTGTGATGGGGGGTATGAAAATTGACCAACTGCATATCGATGGACTCGATCATTCATCCTATGATGCTCGAGATTTGACCGACCCTGCCGAAGACAGTGGTACTGGCTCAGCCCAGAAATGGAAGGTCGACAACTTGCCCAAGGAATTGGTCGATAAAATTCGCAACGGCACGATTGCCGGAATTGTTCAGGATGGAGATATCATGACCAGTAAAGCAGTGGTCATTGCTGAAGGTAGCAATTCCGTCATCACACGCGCCTATCACTTCGATTCGATGCTTCATGCTCAATCCAAAGATGATATGCTGCTCGGTGTCAAGGAAGTTATTCATCTCGGCAAAGAAAGAATCGATGAGCGGTTCAATTGCTTTGCAGGTGATGATGAGCGACCACCCAGTGGGATGGCCATGGAATTGGCACTCTCACTCTACCGAGATATGAGCCATGAGGCATGGGAAAAATATCCCAATACCAAGGGCCTATATCCACGATGTGGTGGTTTCTTTTACACCAATCGAGACACCGTATCTTGCGGTATCATCGTACAACTCAAATCATTGCCAGAAGGATTGCATACTTACGACCTGTATCAGGCATTCAAGTCGCAGCCGGCGATTGCTGCACTTATCGAAGGTGGAGAAGCCATCGAATACGGAGGACATCTCTGCCCTGAATACGGATTGCACCGTATGCCACATCGGTTCACACGAGATGGGGCGGTCGTGGTCGGTGATGCTGCAGGCCTAGTCTTTGCCAATGGTATGCAGATTCAAGGTATGAACAACGCACTACACTCGGGTAAATTGGCTGGTAAGGCAATTGCAGCTTGCATCACCAATGGGGATCTCAGCGCCAAAGCACTGGATGCAACCTACACGAAGTCTCTCAAGGCCAGTTACATCTTCCGTGATCTCAAAAGATTCGAACCTGCAACCAAATTCCTCAACAATCCTGCGAACTTCACATGGGTGCCTGAATTGGTCGGCAAGACGGCGAACCGTGTCTTCCGTGAAATTGGAGAAGAAAAAGTCACGGCGGAGAAGGTTCTTCGCCAAGTTCGCAAGGAAATGCGAGCAGAGAACAAAGCAAACAAGAAGGGGATGGGCCTCTTCGGCATGCTGAAGTTGGCGCTCATGGGAAGAAAACTCTGAGGTATTGTGATGTCTGAATCAATTAAACTGGGTCTCTTTACCTACGATATCAAGAACGGTCTTGGCCTGATTGGATACAATGTCGATGAGCACGAACACGCCCACATTATCGTTGAGACCAGCAAGTGCAATGACTGCTCCCACATGATGTGCGTATGGGGTTGCCCCGCACAATGCTACAACTTCCGTGACCAGGGCCTTAAGGAAATGAAATTCCAATACGAGGACTGCGTCGAATGTGGCACTTGCTACATCATGTGCGACCAAGGAGCGGTGAGTTGGAATCATCCCCGTGGTGGCTTTGGAATTACATACAGTCAGGGTTGAGAGTGAGTCATGGCACTACATGTGTATGATACGCGAACACGGGAAAAGCGGCCGTTTGAGACCGCTCGTACCGGCGAGGTCGACATGTATGTCTGTGGCATTACGCCATACTCACCTTCCCATCTAGGACACGCCCGATGTTACATCGCCTTCGATTTAATTCACCGTTGGTTGGAAGCGAGTGGATGGACGGTCAATTATGTTCAGAATTTTACAGATATCGATGATAAAATCATCAATGCGGCCAGTGAGGAAGGTGTTGGTTTCCTTGAGGTCGCCAATCGCAATATCGAGGATTACTACCGAGCCATGGATTTACTCAATGTATTGCGAGCAGATCATTATCCACGGGTCACTGAAGTTGTACCTGAAATCGTCACGATGGTGGAGACACTCATCGAAAAGGGTCATGCGTACGTGGCTGAAGATGGAGTTTGGTTCAGCATCGCTTCGGCTCCTGAAAAGTATGGGATGTTGACTGGGCAATCCATTGATGCGGTAAAGGCCGGAGCGGGGGGTCGTGTCGAAGATTCAGGCAAACGAGACCACAAGGATTTCGCATTGTGGAAAGTAGCCAAACCCGGTGAACCTTCGTGGCCTTCGCCTTGGGGTGATGGTCGCCCTGGCTGGCACATCGAATGTAGTGCGATGTCACTCAAACACTTTGGAGAGCAGTTCGACATTCACGGAGGTGGGCACGATTTGCGGTTCCCCCATCACGAAGCAGAGATTTTCCAATCTGAATGTTGTACTGGCAAAACACCGTTGGTGCAATATTGGATGCACAATGGGTTCGTCAATATCGATGGCGAAAAGATGAGCAAGTCCCTTGGAAACTTTTGGACCATC
>JAPKEY010000119.1 GCA_028821815.1 Candidatus Poseidoniales archaeon
AGCACAGCGCATGCACATCTTGCATTATTGACTCAACATGCGAATTGGGTTCGCTCCGAAAGACCTGATTTGTCACCTTCACTGAAATCTACGCTTCAATCAATTCCATATCCGGACGGAGATTCGCTATTGGGTCGTGTTCGTGACCAAATGCTCGATTCCTAAGCGAAGGCTGAAGGTTTGCCGTCGTTGCGTGGCCTCTATGGTCGAGCGTTTCCTTGAAGCTGATGACCCCGTTCTCGAACAGGTTCTCAAGTGGACGGTTGAGCGTGATGCTGCGGACATTCGCCAATTGTTGGAATGGTTGCCAAATGCAGCCAACCGTCGTGATCAGCGGGCTTTGTTAGATCGGGCGCGGGCCCTGATGGATGAACTGGAAAGTGCGATGAAAGAACTCAACGGACTTGACTAGGTGATACCATGTATCCTGCTTTGATTTTGGCGGGTGGTGCGTCAAAACGCATGGGACGGAACAAAGCGACAATGGTTGTTGAGGGGGTGCCTATGATTGTCAGAGTTGCTCATGCTCTACGAAATGCGGGATGTCAATCCATTCTCGTAGCTGTGAGAAATGGATTTCAGCGACGAGAAATCATGAGCGTGTTGTCACACTTGTCTGATGTTCAATACATATTGGACAATGATTTGGAGCGGAGTGCGAAATCTGGGTTGCGATCTGCCCTCAGAGAATGTGCAAATATGGGTATAGAACGAATACAATTGGCGCCATGCGATACACCCTGGATTCTACCCCATGTATTTGAGCGACTCCAAGAGGGAAGTAAACCGGTAATGATGCCGAAGGGTGAACGCCTCCAACCCTTGCTCTCGCTTGTCGAAGTAAATGTGGTTCTCTCGGCGCTTGAAGGGGCTGAGATGCGATCTTCATTGAGGAATACCTTGCGCAGTGTACCTTGTCAGATTGTTGAATTCGCTGATGCGTCATGCTTTCGGAACATCAATGCCTCTAGTGATCTGAACTGAGGGTGTTTAATTCGACCATTTTTCTCGTAATGATTTTTTCAATCCTGCAAGCCAAGAGATCGAGAATATTTTGGATTTAATCACTGGAGATTTTGTTGGAATCATACGAGCTGCTGTATTTCCCTTGGTCCCTCTAAATTCCAGTCGGCCCCGGAATATTGATTCTAATTGCTTCTTCACTGAACCAGTTGCACCTGTTGTTTCCAAAATGTACCGTTTTGGATTGGTACAATCAAAATTATCCATTATATGTTGACTCAATGCACTAAGTTTTTTCCAGTCTTTCAATTCAACTTCAAGCCACTGTATCAGTTCTTTGGGGGTTCCTTTCGATGTACTCTGTGAGGTTGCTGGCTTTCTAGAATTGCGTTTATTGGGCTTGGGCTTGGGCTTAGGCTTAGGCTTAGGCTTAGGCTTGGGCTTAGGCTTAGGCTTAGGCTTGGGCTTGGGCTTGGGCTTAGCCTCCGGTGATTTGGATGTGGCTGGTGGTTCATTCTTGGCCGAATGTGGCTGGTCCTTTGCCTCTATCATCTGAATTTCAAAACCTGGGGAGGGGAGAAATTCACCAAGAGCAAATGCATAGCCACACCGATGGTTATTGCGCCATTCAACAAATTCCTTTTTCTCGTCGCCTTGAAACTTCTCTTCGTGATCTTTGAATTGATCATTTGTAACCACGACTGCTTTTCTAGGCATGCAATACTCAATCATGAATGAGTCATCGTCTTCCTTCGCAGGAACGGTTGTAAGCGATTGTTTAGGAATTTCTTTGAGGAGTTCCTCGACGTTCTCAAGGAGTACTTTCGGGTTCCTATCATTGTGTAGACGGTGTTTTTTGATGAAAACGGCTACCTTGTGGCCCTTCTCTTTCCAATATCGATAGGCGACGACGACGCCGTGTGCATCGCCTGGTCTTGATCCGCTGTATTCACATGCAACGTTAGGTCCGTCGATTACTATGATTGGTTTTTGCTTATTCTTGTGTTCATTATTGTTGTTCGTTGTACCACCCCGAGGGGGTATACCGGTAACGGACATACGACCCGGGCGTGATTGCCAAAGTGTAGCCGGATACCGGTGAATTTGGTGCTGTGTCCAAATCTTATCAATGCTTTGATTGTTTGAATGGGTTCTTTTTTGTGACCAACCAAAGAAATCCAATGTAGAATAGAATCGGTGCAATCACCCAAATTGCCTGAGGTATGAGTGTGTATCCGGGTGACATTGGGGCTGAGCCAGGGATAGTGGGGATAATCACTGGGTTCCATGACAATGGTTCGTAAATCCAGACGCGACCGTTGAACAGATACTCGACCAATAACTCTTGAAAAAGTCCCCAGCACCACATGATACCAAGTTCTCTCGAGCTGAATTTCTGAAACAATTCACCATCTAACCAATGGTGACAAAGATAGACGCCAAACATGAAAATTGCGCCATCCCATATCGAATGTGATACCTTGCGGGGCCAGCCATCTAACCCCCATGGCCATTCAACAGCACCATGGAGAAATTCGGGGCCAAGAAAAAGGAAGGTGAATTCCCATGTTGATCCGATGAGGGTACCCAGCCAAAAAGCGTACAGATAGGAAAGGGGAATTTTCCCCGAACGATGGAGATGGTGGAACAAAACTACGAAGAAAATAGCGAGAGCGAAATCTGCAATCATCAGGAAGATTGCAAATGGCTCCATCGCCCATGTTAGGCAAACTCTCCCCATAGATGTAGTGGAGTTTCATCGGTGTAAATCAATTAATTTCAGCAAGATCGCCAACCGACTCAAACAAACTAGGGCCGCTACCAAGGAAACACATGGTCGCTCGCCTACTGCGAGAGTCTTCTGGCTGGGGGTTGTCACTAGCAGCACAATCTCCAGTACAGCCATCTGCGAAGGCAATGTATACTCGTCCTTCTTGATCGATGTGTAAATCATTGAAGTCGAGCAGGTTTCGGTTTGAACCACCTATATCACGACAATCGCCACTGTTCAAACAGATACTGCCTACTTGTACCGGGTCTGCAGAGGCGCGAACAGTGTGGAATACTGGATTTTCATCGAGTGCATTCAGGCTGTAAGTAACGTACAGATAGTAACTAACGTTTGAATTGGCGTAGTGTGCATTTCCATCCCATGGGTTCCCATCAAGGTCTGGTTGTTGCAATTCACTCGAATCCTGACTTCCAAGGTAAGTGATTGCAATTCGTCCAGGATCTCCTGCATCAATTTGGGGAAATGCGGTCGAGATGACTTCAATTGGACTGATTCGAGTGCTGTTCTGTTCCCAAGACTGACCTGAATCAGTGCTCCTCGACATGTAAATCCCTTCATCGGCCCCCGTCCAGATGTGGTAGGCATTGGATTCTGTATCTGTAGCAACCTCTGAATTCTTCCGTGGATAAGGTGTTCCTACATCCTCCCCCATAGACCGATCAAACCAAGTCAAACCATTGTCATCGGAAACGATGACTGTTGGCGTTTCGACCCTGGGTGTCACGTAGACTGTTCCATCCGGTGCTGATGTAATGGCCCCATGAAGTCCGCCATTGGTGGTCGCCAGTCCGAAGATTTGGCCACCGGCCTCAAACGTAGCTCCACCGTCAAAACTGGTGAAGCAAAAAATCCCTGCGAGTTTGTTATAGCAATAGTACACTGCAGTTTCATAGAAGGCTTGTGAAAATTGGCCTCCAATGCCGTATCCACTGCTTGTCCAAGGGCCGGTTGCCAACTTGATGTGGTCATTGATTGGTGTTGTTCCAGAATCGTGTGGGTTCCCCAACCAAGTTTCTCCATCATCATCACTCCAACATATCCATGATGTCTCAAGACCTATCATTTGCACATTGAAAATACGGTCGGTGATGGGGTCAACCCAACCATAGGGGTCACTGGTTGTTGGTGAACATGCAAGTGGATCTTGCACTTCTTCCCATGTTTCACCGTAATCACATGACCGCATGACCTTCTCCATTGCAATAAAGAAAATACAACCGCTGGACGTTACACCGAGGCTTGGTTCAGGGCCGTCTTCTCCAACGTCACTAAAATTGAAAATCAGGGGAAGGGGTTCTTCATCGACTGGGAGGCCGTCAGATCCCGTGACGAAGATTATCCCAGAAGAGTGGATTTCTTCCGTTTGAGAGAATGGCGTATCATTGCCAAAGCAGCCAGAAAGAGGAGCCGAGAACATCAGGAAAACGAGGAGGATGGCCTGCGCTCGCATGTTAGTTCGGAAGCCGTCTATGCTTTCAATCTTCAAGCGAGTTCATCTGCGGTTGGTAACTTGAATTCGAACATTCCATTATTTTGGTAAATCTCTGGCATGAAGCCGTTCTTTGAATAGAGGCAAAAGTGAATTCTTGAAGATTTGATTTGTTCCCCATCGTTATACGGTGGGGGCATCTCGGCAACAATATGCCTGCAAAGGGTGAGGTGCGGAAACGTATCCTAGCAATGGTCTTGGTTTGTGCCTTCATCACACCTGCCCTGTTTCTATTCTCAAGCGTTTCTGCTGAAGGCGAAACAACGCTCTATGTAGATTTTTCAAATTGCCCAAATACTGGTGATGGGACCAACTCAAACCCCTATTGCTCAATCAATGACGCAGTCATAGCATCGGTATCAGGTGACACGATTGAGGTGGCAAATGGAACGTATGTTCTAACTTCATCAATTGGAATTGATCACCCACTGACCATTAATGGGGCTCAGGAAGGAAATAGTGCACTGCAGAGGGAAGCTGGGGATTCTTCTGAAAGTATCATCGATTTACGAGGGGGTTATGGTGGATTCAACATTATGAGCAGTGATGTGACTATTTCTGGATTTGATC
>JAPKEY010000120.1 GCA_028821815.1 Candidatus Poseidoniales archaeon
TTGTTGCCAAAATGATATTGAAAAGTACAATTGCAGTACCGTCATTAAACAAGGATTCACCCTCAATCAAAACAGACAGACGCTTTGGAGCACCCAACGTCTTGACAAGTGCAAGCACGCTTACTGGATCAGTTGCAGCAAGGATTGAACCCACGAGCAGCCCGTACCACATTCCATGTTCGACATCAGCCCAAACAAGTTTCCAACAAATGAATCCGATGATTGCAGTATTGAGGAGGACACCAGGGATAGCGAGTAATGTGATAGGACGCCAATTCTGTTTCAATTTTTGAATATGCATCGCACTGGCGCCTTCAAACAATAAGGGAGGTAACAGAATGAAGAAAATTGTCTCAGCTGTTAGGAGACCTGTGAGTTCGATATCTTCTGGCATCCAAAATTCCCCCAACCAACCGACAACCAAACCGACAATTACCAATGCAATTGTGTATGGTAATTTTACCCAACGGATTGCAATAGCCACCAACAACGCGAGGATAAGGGCCCCGAGAATACTCTGGAACCAAGAGGGGGGGATGGCTGACATCACAAGAGGGCGGACCGAGGCGACTCTTCAACCCATACGCTCGCGCGCGAGGGTAATGCTGTGAATCATGAGCGCCAATAAATGGCGACGTTGCCTCTCGCGTCCACCAGTATTGCATTGGCGCGCACGGCAATTTCTTCAAATATCACTCGACGCTCGCCACGCTCTTCAACCAAACCTTTGTTCATTTTGATTTTGACGACTTTGCGGCTGCGTAGCTGTGCATCTAATTCCTCAAACATGGCATCGGTTAACCCTGAGCGGCCGATTCTCAATGTAACCTTGAATTCCCGATCATGTGCCATACGGCGGATATTGGCAGGGATATTAGTCATTCATTCACCTCATGTGAGAAATCTGGCCCTCGACGTGAAATACGACCACATTGTTTGCAAGTTGTAATTCGACATCCCTGTCGAATGCGAATACGAGCGGTGATACCGGGCCGAAGTGGTGATTTACAACCACGACAAATCCACATCCTATGTTTAGGAAGGAGGCCGATGCGATGGCGTCGTCCAATCAACCACATTTGAGATGCAGCTTGATTGACCGTGGAATCTGAGTACGACCACGGGTTTTCGAGGATTGTAGAAAGCCGTTCAGACGCGGTTTTTGCTCGTTTTCGACGCGTGGCCGCACCACGGGGCTTACCTCTCTTGCCACGTGCCAATTAAATCACCAAAATCACAGTACGGCCTCAATTGCGGCACCGACCTTCTCAATAGCCTGATCCCCGTTAACGGAGACGAATAAATCGCGTTTCCTATACCAATCTGCAAGAGGTGCAGTTTGCGTATGATACGCCGAGAGGCGTGTTAGAACGGTATTTTCGTTATCGTCCGCTCGTCGCTTCATTTCTGTGTGACCACAGTGATTACATACCCCTGGTGTTGCAGTTGGATTGAATGTGTCATGGTAAACTGCATCGCACCCACCACATGTGTATCGGCCACAAATTCGGTCGACAATTCGACTATCAGGGACTTCGATCGCGATGACTACACTTAGTTCAGCAATGTGTGACAATGCTTCAGCCTGAGCAATTGTTCGAGGGAATCCATCAAACAAGACACCCTCATCCGCATCGGATTCCGTCAATCTTTCCTCGATGAGGCCAATGATGATTTTATCTGGCACGAGTTGTCCAGCTTCCATGTATCCCTTCGCTTCTATGCCCAGAGTAGTTCCGGCTGCTAACGCTGCACGCAGCATATCGCCGGTTGAAACCTGAGGTTTTCCTGTGAGAGCAACGATATTTCCAGCCTGTGTTCCTTTGCCAGCACCAGGGGGGCCAAACAGCACGATGGAAGATGCCATGTTTGGGCGAACTGTAGGGCCTTCTTGAACTAAACGGAGCCCCACGGCCCCGTTCATGCCTGACCTGTGCGTTCTAGGTACTCTTGACCGTAATGCTTCCATTGATCCATGGTCCAACCCGGAGGTAGACCTCCAGGTGGGAGAGGGGGGCCACTCTGCGCAAGTGCAGGGGGGAGGCCTTCTGGTAATGCTGTTGGCGTTGGCAGGGAACTGGTCGGGAGGGTACTCTTGGCACCTGGGAGGGGGGGCAAGGCAAGTTTGGGTTGACTTTGGGATAGGGCTGTGGCCAACTCATCTGCACTAACGGAGCCTGATGACTGATTATCGGTGGCACCGCCAATATTCAAGGCGGCTTCACGACGACTTTCTTGAGCACCCAATATTTCACCAGGTGAGAGTAACTCCTCGCCACGTGAAATTGCTGGATCTGTTCGCCGCAGTCGAAGGATTACTACGCCCAATAATACTACAATAATCAAAGCGAGAATTGCGGCCGACCATGGAGGCAACCCTAGAGACTCAAGAAGGCCACCAATGCCGTCAGATTGACCATCCCCTGAAATCATCACTTCAAGAGTTGCAGCATCATTTCCTGACGAAATAGATCCCCCCGTAAGTGGTGTTGCAGTACCATTGAAAATCACTGATTGTAAACCACGTAAATCATCGCTCTTCAGTGTGAATTTGACAATTCTAGTTTCACCAACCCCCATGCTGGAAAGTGTGTCACTCTCCAAATTGATTGAAAGACCATCTGGTGATTCAACAAGAATATTGACATCGCAAGCAATATTGCCTGAATTTGTCACAGATAGATTCGCATTTGTGAGAGTACCTTGGGACAAATCAATACGGGTTTCGGTATCGAATGTCAACCATAAACTAGGCTCAATGATAATACCAAGTTCCGCTACTTTGTAGAATTGGTTTTGTCCATCCAAGGTCTCTGCATCAATAATTACCGAGAGTGTCCCACCTGGTCCAGGTGGGCTACCAGGAGCTACAGAAAGGGATACTGTGACACTGGTAGAAGTACCCTTCAATATCCCACCTGCTGCTGTTGAGGAAAATCCAACCTGCCATCCATCAGGCAGTGTACCAAACGACCAACTCAACAACAAATCTACATTGCCGATATTATCTAATTCAATCTCTGCCAATCCGTAATCACCAATCGTTGCTGAAATGGTGCCAGACTCAGGAAGCCTGATCGAAAAGTCGGCAATCTCCTGCACAATCAGACGCGTGCGATTCACTTGGAAACCAGCGCCCTCCAGTTCTGTACGGAAATCGATTTGATTAGTGTCGTCGTCATTTGCATTGTAGGGGACCAGAATGACGATGTCGATACTCAGAGATGTTCCTGGTTGCAAGGTGAACTCCAAAAATCGATCATCGTTCAGCGATCCAGCTGTTAGTTGCAAATTCCAATCAGGTAAGGCTGGAGAGGCACGGACGCTGAAATCAATCTCGATATTGCCTCTATTCTCGATTACCAGCGTATGTTCAATTCGTTCTTCATTCTCAACTGAAATGTCATCAATGAAGCCAGAGGGCCCCAGTGGTTCGCCATTTCCATCATACAAATCGGCACTAAAAGCACGGCTAACCCAAACTTCAATCGACGAGCCTTCATCTGAAAGTGAGTCTGTTCGTGAAAATGACGAATCTTCAAGGCTAGAAGTGATACAGGTTACATCTTCCATAGTTCCCGCAGCCGGAAGGCCATTGACAATGTAGGGGACGCGGACACGGACTGGGACGGGAATAAATTGGAGGCGAGCCAAGGGCTCCAGAGTTAGAGATGATGAATTCCCGGACCCCAATTCAATTGACCATCGGTTAGGCGTTTCACAAGAAATCTGGTAGGTTGTCGCACCATTTCCGGTATTCAATACTGACAGTGAGAATGAGGCGAAATCTCCGGGGATTGCTCCGAGATTACTTGTTCCTGCAAGGATTGTATCGAGTCCTTCAACACGAGGGACTTCAACTTCAAGGCGTATGATATGGGATACTGTGGGATTCATTCTGTAATAGGCGATGACATCGACGACATATGTCCCAGGAAGGGCATACCGCGCACCGTTTAATCCATCCAAATCTGCATCTAAATCGCGCATAGTGACTGTGACTTGTGTACTGTTCGCCACACCTTGAGCGGATGTTAGGGAGAATGGTCCTTCGGCAGATGTTACTTTCTCCCAATCATCATCTGGCGGATTTAATGCACCACCTGATTCCATCATTTGCACTGGTGTGACAATCAGTACAACTTCCTCATCACCGGTGCCTTCGTTGGCCAAAGTCAAATCCCAAGATACCTCGGTATCAGCCGATGGATCAAGAATCAATTTGCGAGCGAGTTCGACCTCGTCGGCATCGGCAGGAATGGAGCCGTCTGCCATATGCGGTGTAATTCGGACGCCGATAGCAGTGATGTTCAAATCGAGTTCTGCGACATTGTTATTCGTCCCATCGACCTCATCATTCATCTCCGTTACATTGTTTGTCGAATCCAGTGTTAATCGAATTGTGTGGACGCCAGTAGTTGTGAATTGCTTTTGAAATGAGAAAGAATCGGATGCACCACCTGCGAGAGGACCTCGCGTACCACTCCAAAGAATCTCATTGTCTGTGATATCCTCCACCAATACTTCGTAACTGTTTGTAATGGCCGGAGCCTGGTTGACCCATGCCATTCGCAAGAGGACGTGATCATTCTCAAGAGGCATGGTTTGACTGGCCCACATGGACCCACCAAATATCGCAATGTCACTGATTGGATTTTCATTTCCAACAGCGGAAATAATGACTGAATAACCTTGTTGTGACCCCCCTGAATGAGCCACTGAAACCGTCCAATCACCAGTTGGACCTGTGGAAAGGCGGACCCGCTCAACATTGTTCAAAGAATCCTTTACACCACCGGTAGTCGAAAATCCA
>JAPKEY010000121.1 GCA_028821815.1 Candidatus Poseidoniales archaeon
AGCGACTGGTCAGTCGCATCCCTCGCATGTCATATGAGGTGATGAAACTCGAACGGCAGAATCGATTGTCCGCAGTTGCGGGTTATGGGGCACGAGTTATCGATTGGATGCCGGATGTAGAATTGAGCCAAGCTCTGCTGCAGGTGAAAATGTAAGGAGGTGAATAGATGGCAGAGGATGTTGCACAACAGGAGGAAGGTCTGGTGACCCTTCATCTGCGAACTTTGCGGAAGGAGTGGCGTGTAGTTTGCCTTCAACTCGTTGCTAGCCTTTCCCTCATCTGGCTGTTCCTGACAATGACCCAAGTCTTTGGGTACTGTCATCCCGATTATGTAGCCAGCGGCTCATGGTGTCCTGCTTTGGACCACACACTAACACTGGATCAAATCGAAGCCGGTTTTGCAGATGGTGGTGGTTTTGATGAGTTACCATTGCCCGATTGGCTCACGGGTCAAGGCAACGAAGGAGATGGGAGATTTTACGTCCCAATTCTGTTGACAATGGCAATTGCAGGTGCTTGGGTAGCTCTCAATTTCCAACCACCAGCTCTTAGGCGAAAGATTACCCTCGGGCTATTGGGTGGAATGATTCTATTCCTCGCTGGAATGTTCCTTCTCACGTGGACATTTGGAATGATTATCAATTTCGATTTGTATTTACCATTCGGGCACTCTGATGATTCGATGAATCATGCGAATCATCTGGTTTGGCCCTTATCAGTCTACATCCAAGTTCTTATCATGCTATTTTTCTTGGCACCTGTTCTCTTTGGTTTGATGGGGATATGGGGTCTTTCGAAGCGTATGGTCAATTGGTCAATGGCGTATATGCTCATTTTCCTTGGATTGTATGCTCTCTTAACCTACGAAGGTGTGATCAGCCAATTATCGAGTGCTTCAGATCCACATGCTCCCGGTCTCAACCCACTCCCAACCCAAATTGGTGAAGCCGATACATTGGGTGGCTTGATTTCTGGAGATGTTTGGGAATTACTGCTGGTTGCAATCCTCTTGATGGTTTATTCGGAAACGGCGCAAGCGACAATTCGCTTCCTTGAGTATGCATTCCGATTGCCGGAATCCTGTAAAAAGGACCCAGAATATGTGCGACAATTCCAGAGCATACTCAATACCCATATGCAACACACTGTGGTTATCATCCTAGCGGTTGGATTCGTGACCATGCTCGCACTCAAGTTTGATGATTTGATAATCGATGTTGTTGGATGGGCCGGTTCAGGCCAATGGAGTGGGCAGGTTAGAGAATCACTTGAACTACGGCTTACCTATGGAAAAGTGATTTCGGCAATGCTATTCCTCACATTTGTTGCAGGGCTGCGCTACATTGTACCATGGCAGCGAATATCTGGATTAATTGAATCTACTCTTGCTAATAGAGGTAATACGAATCCTTGATCAATCACCATTGACATGGATTCTTTGTATCACACGCGCCAACATTTCTCCAAGGAGGAGCGCACCAAGAGGCAATCCACAAACAGTTACGGGCCACAATACGGAGCCCGACCAATCAGATTCAATCCACACCCACCGACCAATTAAGACCGCGGTAACAATCGTAATCAGGAAACTCAATCTCTCTGCAAAACTAGGATACCGCCGACCATGAGTCTCTTGGCGTCCAACGAGGGTCATCGCTCCCTCATCCTTCCCCATTTTTCCACCTCACATATCGAGGTCTGATAATTCACGCTCAAGATCATCCAGTGCATCTCTTTGAACTGGATCAGCAGGAGGTGGAACACCATTTTCTGTTGATTCGCGAATCTCAGAAGCAGAATCAACCTCTGAAAGGGCAACATCGATATTTGCCATCAAGGCGGCTTCTTCTGTATCACCTGCAACATTAGCAGGTGTCAATCCTGCTGATATCCGTGTTGAAATGTCCACACCATCGGTTTCAGCAGCAGCTTCGATAGGTTGCCAAGTTGAATTGGATGCTGGAGCCGCACTCGCTTCCGGTGTTGGTGCTGCAGCTGGAGCACTGAGGGTGGCAACAGATGGAGAGGAGGGTGTAATTTCAGCCACATCATCGACTGGATTCATGTGTCGGACAGCCTCATTGTTGATTTCAGGCCGTTCATGACGTGCCAATCCGTCCACTTCGAAGGGAAGGCTACCGCTGCGCTGGAAAATCCATAGAGCCCCAGTTGGTTCTTCTCCGGTCAAGCCTGCAACATCTAATCGACGCAACAAAGACTCGAGTACTTCCACTGTTTCAGCCAAACCAACCGCATCTCCTGCCGTTCGTCGGTCAGCATCTAGGTAGATTTCATCAAGTGAGCGCTGAATCAGACGGCGCGCCTCAACAGAGATGTATGGCAGGGCTTCTGGCATGTGGCTGAATCGTTCCAGAGGTTTCACATCTTCAGCAGGAAGGCCCAGGTCGACAAGTCCGCGGAGCACATCCTGCATTTGTGCTAGCATTGTTACTGATCGCTCATATTCTTCAAGCAACCCTTCAAGGTCGATAACAACATGTTGCACAGTTTCTGCAAGTTGATGCTCAAGGCGAGATTGAACCGACCATCGAGTCAATCCACGTACGGTTGACGCTGTTTCAGGCGCTTGTCGTTCAAGAAGGTCCATGACCTCAAGAGATAATAGGTGTCGAGGTGTTTTTGCAACCTCATCCACACTGTGTTGAATGATGGCTAGTGCACGTTCAACAGCACGGTCGAGTAAGACAATGCTGTAGCCTCGACTACGCGCATTCGCCATGCGGTCGAGAACTGGTTCAAGGCTAGAAAGACCGCGTTCATCACCAAGCAGTGCTTGGGCGAGCGGCTCCTCAGCCAATCGAGCACGGATTCGATCGGCTTCTTGTAAATCGAGCAGAGCCATCTCATGTGCTTCTTGGATATCTTCCGCTTGCTCAAGTAACATTCTCAGTTCAGTTTCTGATTGTGCCTTACGAGCATCGAGATCTCCGAGTTCACGGAGAAGGAGACGGCGTTCTTCCATCATTTCACGTAGTTCCGATTGCATGATGGTTGATTTACGCTCGGAATCGAGGATGCGTCCTCTCTCTTCTTCCATGAGACGACGATGTGCATGTGCTTCTGCCTCAAGTTCGACGAGTTCGGCACGTTGGCTCTCAATTCGTCGTTCAACTTCGTCAAGTTCACCTTGTCCCGTTCGATGACGGTCGCGTTGGGAGCTGACTTGTTCGGTCATTACACGCTGCAGACGCTCATCGTGATCCAGTGATTTACGAACTTCATCGAGACGTGTTTCAGCAGCACTGAGTTCAGATTTTGTGGTCGCTTCTTCAGTGGATAATTCACGTAAATCGGTGAGAAGCGCTTCACGTGAATCGAATTCACCCAGAGCACTGGCAAGTTCTTCGGCGCGCTTTCCAACCATGTGCTCCAATTCGGAAACTCGCTTAGACAAACGATCGGATAGAGATGTTGCCTCGTCTGTTTCGGACTCAGCAGTACGAATCTTGGTCGACAAATCATCGAGTTCACGATGAAGGCCGCTTCTCTCATCACGTGCTTCACTCAATGAGGATTCAAGTTCATGCATTAAATCACGCGATTCGTCTCTTGACGCACGTGCATCAGAGACTTCCCTCTCAAGGCGGCCTTTTTCTCGCTCTAGAGAGATTTGAGTATGTTCAAGCTGTTCGATTCGCTTTTTGATTTCTCCATCCGCAGGTGTCAGAACCTTTGTGCTGGATACTGGCATCAATGTGGCCATTGGGCCACCACTTTCGAGCATCTTCCATGTGGATCTCCCTGATTCCATGGCCTCAAGGCCCAAATCAAATCCAAAGAGTGCGTCGAGTCGCCCAGTCAACAATTTCTTGCGATCATCAGAACGGGTTCGGCAAGCTGAGACTGCATCGGTGAAATGTGCTAGTGAGAAATCATCGACTGTGGAACCTGTGAGGCCCAGACGCGCTCTTCGCTCGAGTCGATGTGAATGTAATCGGTGGGATGACGTGGTCATCGTGTGAACTGCATCGGAGAGAGTGGCGCCTCCCGTTTCCCGAAATCCTGTTGGAACACCACCTACGAGCATGATTGAAATGGGTTCAGCGGATTCCGAAACAGATTGGATGTAGCCTGTGAGACGATCTTCATACGCGAATCTAAGATGGGAAATCAACTGGTCAATACCTGATTTTGTTTCCTTGGTGATGAAACCTTCTGGAAGTTCTTCGTTTTCCACCTTAGTATCCTCATCTAGCGAACCGACAAGGCTCGCTGCATTGGCGAGAGCTGCATGTGCATCAGCACCATGTCGGCACCAGATGGCAACAGCTGCTTGACCTGCTTCAGTTAGCATCAACTGTCCACCTTCCAATCTCAGATTGGTTGAAAGTGATTCATCCTGAGTGAATTTCGAGGACAATCCATTGAGATGTTCATGACCCAAAGTAGCGAGATCTTCAGGTGTCGATGGCAATTCACCACTCGAATGTATGACAACTCCATCCTCGAATGCCAATCCACCCATGACTTCATCAGATTCGGTCAGGCGATCAATGAGTAAGGCCAAATCGGTCGTTTCGATAGGCAATGCGGCTGCACCCTGGGCGAGTAGTGATGCAACATCAGACGGATCTGAAAATGCCTCTGGGATTCGTCGGGCCACCTCTGTGAACTGAATCGTTGTCCAAGAAGCACCACGTGAGCTTAGGTCGTTCGCATCTGACAATTCCAACAAACGATATTTGGCGGCATCGCCGGTTACGAATGTTTGTTTTGCTTCCGATTCCGCCAGCCATCCGACGACAAGTCCACCATGAACCAATCTGTGTGCACAGGCAGTTTTAGC
>JAPKEY010000122.1 GCA_028821815.1 Candidatus Poseidoniales archaeon
CACATGTACCCTCAATAATTGCTATAGTTCGATATGTTGAATACCCGTCATCTGGTGAAATCACGGACAATTCAGGAGGGTTTTGATCGAGTGTCACGATTAGCTCGTAGACAAAGATTTTCTCCAATGCCTCAAGGTGGAATGTGAGATGATTTTCCCCGGTATGAAGATCGATGGGGAGGTTGACATTACCATTTTCGACCGCGTAAAGCGACCCATTCATGCCATCGTGCCACCATTCGAAAAGTTGGTCCGGACCTAGTGTTAGTTCCGCCCAGACCCTAGGGGTGTTTACATGGGTATCATTCCATGGTGCACCAAGTATGGGCCAATAGGTCTGCTCAGGCAGAATCACCTCAACGCACTTCTCAGACAAATTGGGTCCAACGAATCCTTCCATCGCAGTATCATCCCACGCATAGATGCAGATTGTGTGGTTCCCAGTACGCCCAAGTTCGACAAGTAAGTTCTGACTTTCATTTTGAAATTGTCCTGCTGACCATATATTTTCACCATTAATTTCCACCCACTGGTAACTCGATTCACTGACATTCCATGCAATATCTAGATGATGATCTAAGAGTATTTGTTCATCGGTGGGAGATGCTATACTGATGGCAGGAGCAGTACGGTCAATGAGAATCTCAGTGGTATGTATCCCTGTATTGTTTGCCCAGTCTGTTACGGTTAACCTCAGTTCATACAAATCATCTGCCCAATCGGTGAAATTAATCAAAAACTGGTTTTCTTCCATCATTGGGCGGTTGGAATAAGGTATTTCATCCCAGGGGGGGGCGTTATCAAGTTGGCATTGTTGTTCCATTTCAAATCCGCTAGATGAGAAGGTGCTTAGGCAAATTTCCCTGCCATCAAACAATCTTGAAACCGAGATTTCGCCTACATTGAAACTGTAGGGATGTGTTGACTGAACAGATACGTAAACATCACCCCATTCGGGAACCCTAATGGAATCAAAGGATAATTGCGGTGTGGGTCCGGAATTGTCAGGCGCCCAAGGATCAAACACCATACTGGCATTGACTGAATTCCAATTCCCTGCAGGATCTCTTGCGGTGAACAAGAACTCATTGAGGTCGTGCCATTGCCAAGTGGTTGTATCCCAATGTTCAGGTGTCGATGGGTCGAATATTGCACGACCCCAAATGGTTGGCTGAAGTTCTAAGTACAAGTCCACTCGACCTTCATCATCGACTGGTAATTCAGTCCCATTCAGCCAGAAATTTGCATCCGGGTCGGTCATCGCCCAGGTGTCAGATAATTGCGCCTGATTCGTGAACATTCGCCAATTATGGATTGCAAGGGGGGGGGCAATATCATCGTGCTCAATTCGTAGGTTAGCTTGGTCGATACGATTTGTCAAATCCAATGCCTCTGCTGCATAATCATGCCATTGATTATCACTAGGGAGACTCCAATTCAACCATGCAGACCTGAGTGTCAAATCATTCCAGCGCCCAGATGCTGGTGAGTAATTTGCTGGCTGAACTGTGGGGGGAATCCAAACCTGTGAGGTGGTCAATTCAAGGCGATCGAAATCAACCCCAGATTCCTGAATCCAAACATCAACTGTATGCCTACCGGGGGAGGACACATTCAGGAAAACTCGCAAGTTCATCGATTGATTCGCATAGGCATTGGTCCAAACCCATCCACTTGCATTTGTGCCCATTCCACCTTGCGCAATCGACTGAATTGTTCCATCAAGACCGATGTGAATCGAATCAGATGATTCGCCGTGTTGTTGCATTCGCATCCAAACCCAGTATGTGCCTATTGCATCAAATTCAACATCCCAAGAAAGTCTTGACCCGGATGAGAGATTGCTTGAATCAAAACCATCTGCTGTAGAGGTCATGTAACCAGAACCGGAAAAGTTCAATTCTGAATTAGCAAACGACCAGTCTGGCCCATCGCCGGCCATAGTGTTCATCGCAGATTCTGCCTCCAACGATAGCGTGTTATTCATCGTAGCATAATGATCCCCATCGCTGTATACTCGATTTGAATTCCAGTGCTGCCATAAATCGATTTTATCATTATGTTGAGTTCCATCAATGGATATTGTTTCGAATGTTGACGCATTCGGTAATACCCCTGTGATTTGACCACCAGAATCGAAATTCAATCCACTAACATTGAATCCTGTACCTCGATCATACGCATTCATCGATATTGCGATTGATTGATTTGTTTGCGTACCATTAGGTAAAGAAAATGCAACCTCTGGAACCGGGTCGATTAGAGTGAAACTATAGGGCAACCGAATCAAACCTCCACTGGTCAATGTGAGATCGACAAATCCCCCCCATATACCAGCCCTGTGGGGGCGATTCCAAGTCAAATTCAGTTCAATTACACTCTCTGGTATCAAGCCGCCTAGTGCATTAGAACCATTGGTGTAGGTACTGCTAATTTGAGTGGCATTCAATGACGTATAATCTGTAATCCCGAGATCGGTACCACCAATTTCCGACCAGCGCAACCAAAAAGTTGTATTGGATGCGCGCAGGTCGTAACCATGAACGACAACCCAGTAAGTATCTGCTTGCCCACCACCGTAAGCAATCGACTCGTCACAGTTAAAATTTCCTGAACTACCAACCTGTTCGTCCCCCCAATCCAAAACACCATTGCCATTTTTGTCTCTGTAGAGATACATATCAAGGTCAATTCCAGATTGGTGGCACCCAATCTCGACTTCGATTAATTCATTTGAGCCAGCAGAAAATTCTTCAATATAGGAAGAGGATGTGACATCCCCTGGATCATCTTGGTAGGCGACTTCATTCGACAAGTATTCAGGGATTGTGAATCCATGGGCGTTGATTGAAGCTACATCTAAGGTGACTGTGGAACCAATTCTATGGCTTGAGGTACCGCTCATCTGAGTCCAATCTGAAAGACTGGTTGACAATCCCGCATCTAACGGGGAAATGTAACCGACACTGATGTTCAATGGATTGTCATTTGTGTTGACACCATGCATAGCCGAATGCAGGAGCATCTGCTTGGTTCCAGGGGTATCGTCGGCCACGATAATTTCACGGCTCCCTCCACCATTGGTGTAGTAGGCGTATTTCCCACTGCCTTGGTGCTGTCCAACAGAACCGGTTTCCATTACCACCGTTCTTGGCCCATAAGCGGTGGGGTCATCAAGATAGAAGGGGTGATCCGCTTCACTCATCCAATGAACATCCACATCGGTATAGGCGTTATCCGGCCAATCAACATCGACGATGATGGAACCGTTTCCGGATAGAGAAGAGGGCCAATCCATCGTCAAAAATTTCCAATCTCCGGATTCGGCACGCCAACCCCATCGTTGCGCACCTTGCAACCAAGTTTCATCGTAAAGTGTCTGGTTGCTAACATTTCCATCAATGGGGGCAGGGATAATTGAAAATGGTCCGTTGAAACCGACATTGGTAATCACAGGCCAAGTCCAGTCTCGAGTTGTGTTATTTGTCGTTGCATGAATGCGTAACCCATGCTGCTTGAGACCACCTCGCGCGCTCGCAGGGACATCGATAGTCACATTGACCTGCGTAGTATTACCTGGACCAATTGTAAGATTAGAGGGGGCTGAAATCCATGAGTCGTTGGCTGGACCGAATGCGGTCCAATCGAATTCAATGTGGAGGGGGTCTTTGTTTGGTTCTTGCACAAATTGACGCCAGAGAGCCACGATGAGCCCATCCCCTCCCCAATCGTGTGGATTGCCAACACGAACTTCGACCTGCCCAGACTCATACACGTGTTCAGTAATCATTGCCAATTCGTTTGATTCGGTCCAATCGCCATCGTCAACATAGCTATCATTGTCAAAATCACTGGTCCAATTTCCATCACCATCACTATCGATCCAACGATAAATACGGAGGTGGAGGCGATTTTCAGATTGAAGATTCTGATTCCCATCAAAACCCTCACCCTCCATAACGGCTCGCGCACGTACCAATGTAGCAGAAGGAGGGAGAGACAGGTTTGCATCTCCAGCAATATGGATTGGGAATGCCCAATCGGGTCGGCTCTGATGGCCATCCCAAGTTGTGTTATTTCCGCTATCTGTACTGTTCCAAACCATATGGTGGCCTGCTACGGGCATGAGTTCGGAAGGTGTGAGGGAAACATCGAGGGGTATATTGCCTTGATTAGACAATGAAAGTTGCATAGTCTGATTCTGCCCTGGCAAGATATAATTGAGATTTCCATCGCGGTGTGAACCTTCGTTCTGGCCAGTCATCCATGCTGCAGGGCTCACCAATAGTGAGCCATCATCTCCATCTAGTGCAGAGACTGCTCGACTGGCATTCATCCAACCACCACCTTGTACGAGTGGATCATAACCGCGATCATCAGCAGTCGACATTACAAGGTCCCTGAAACTTTGCGAATCGGGCCAAGCGCCAGTATTGTTTAGCCATGCTTGGTAGATGATTGCTGCCAACCCAGCCGCTACCGGAGTGGCGAGTGAAGTGCCGGCCCAGGTGGTGTATGCATTGTTTGCATTTGTCACCTCATTCAATGTTTTGTCACCGGTTGCAGACCAGCCGACCGCAACGATGTCTGGGTCGAGTCGGCTAACGGAATTCGGTCCTCGGTTCGACCATGAGGCTGATTCACCCCATGTGCTGCCTTTGGAGGAAAAAGCACCGACCGATATGACACCGTGTACTCCACCAGGTGATGCGGTCGTTCCATAGCCATGCCCACCATTGCCAACAGCAACAAAGTATGTCGTTTCAGGGGAATGAA